>JAFUCG010000087.1 GCA_017459795.1 Erysipelotrichaceae bacterium
ACGTATTCCATTTCATCATCAGCTGATAAATACATTACATCTTCAAGAACCTTACCGGTTTCTCTTTCAACGATACGGTATGGAGTCTGAATGAAACCATATTCGTTTACCTTACCATAAGAGGTTAAGTAGTTGATCAAACCGATGTTTGGTCCTTCAGGTGTTTCAATTGGACAGATTCTTCCATAGTGAGTTGCATGAACGTCACGTACTTCGAATCCGGCTCTTTCTCTGGTTAATCCACCAGGACCTAAGGCTGAAATACGACGCTTGTTGGTTAATTCAGCTAATGGGTTCTGCTGGTCCATGAACTGTGACAGCTGTGAACTTGAGAAGAATTCCTTAATAGCCATTGTAAGTGAACGGATGTTTGTCAGGTTCTTTGGTGACAGGTTAGCCACTTCAGTAATTGACATCTTTTCCTTAACGTTCTTTTCCATACGGCTTAAGCCAATTCTGTACTGGTTCTGAATCAGTTCGCCAACAGTTCTGATACGACGGTTGCCTAACTGGTCAATGTCATCAACACTGCCGATGCCATCCATCAGGTTCAGCATGTAAGAATACTGAGCATACATGTCACTTGTAATGATTGTCTTCTTTAATGTGAATGGATCAATACCGATGACCTTGATGGTTTCCTTATCAGCCTGATTCTGCTTTACATAGATGACCTGGTTAGCGCTTCCTACCAGATATAATGTGAACTTTTCACCGTCTTTGACCTTTGAAATGATCCACTGACGGTAGTCGTTTGATAATGTAGGTTCTTCTGTGTCAGGAATGTAACGGTCGATGACGAGTTCTTCATCAATTTCAACATCCATTCCCTTACTGTCAACAAGTCTGCCTAATGAGTACAGACGTGAACCGTAATTCAATGTTGACATGACGTTCTTCTTGTTCAGTTCAATGCCCTGAGCAAAGATGCCGCCATATACTTCAACATCGATGACATCATTCTTAACCAGTGACTTAACATCACTTTCAGTTAATACTGTTCCCTTTTCAAGATACAGTTTCTTACCTTCTACATTGTGAGCTAAGATACGGCCAACTAAGCCCTTGTTATAGCTTACAGGTACCTTTACGCTGTCAGGATGTGAGAAGGCATATTTCTGTGGTAAGGCTGTCATGTAAACACCCTTTGCCAAGGTATCTCTGACTGTAGCCACTAATTCCTTAGTATCGATCTTGGTGTTCTTCTTTAATACAACCTTGCCGTTTTCATCCAGCAGGTCTTCTGCCAGATAACAGTTCTTGGTTCTGCCGTAGGCACCTAACTTCTTAGTTACC
Organism: Erysipelotrichaceae bacterium; assembly: GCA_017459795.1. Classification (GTDB taxonomy): domain Bacteria; phylum Bacillota_I; class Bacilli_A; order Erysipelotrichales; family Erysipelotrichaceae; genus RUG521. The sequence continues at coordinate 1,297 of JAFUCG010000087.1, forward strand.
TTATAACGGCCGGCCTTATTTAAGTCATAACGACGTGCATCAAAGAACTTGGCATTCATTAAGTTATAAGAACCTTCTTCTGTTGGACGTTCATCAGGACGCTGGTTCTCATAGATTGCGAATAAAGCTCTTGTCTGCATTGATTCCTTATCGGTGATCAATGTGTTAACGACTTCTTCATAGTTGCCGAATACAGCTGTATACAGTAACAGATACAGATTCAGGAATTCTCTCTGATCACTGTCCTGTTCAACATCATATACAGGCCATTCCATGGCTTCCATGTATTTCTTGAAATCATCCGTGCTGAAAGTATCTTCGCCCTTCTCTGGATTCAGAGATAAGCCAATGGCCTTTAATAAGATTGAAGATATGATCTTACGCTTACGGTCTACGCTTACGTTAATTACACGACCGACATTGCTCTTCTTGCTGTCTGTCATGAACTCCAGCCATGTTCCACGGCTAGGAATTAATTCTGAATTATAGATATCTCTGCCTGTCTTATCTTCAACGTCCATTGAATAATAAGCACCAGGTGATCTGACGATCTGAGATACTATGACTCTTTCAGCACCATTAATAATAAATGTGCCTGTAGGAGTTAAAATTGGGAATTCGCCTAAGAAGACTTCTTCTTCCTTAGTGCTGATTTCGCCTGTGTTTTCGTCTTCAACTACCAACTCCATAGACGCACGAATAGGAGCTGAGTATGTCAGCTCTCTTATTTTACATTCATCTGCATCATATTTAGGCTCGTCAAATCTGTAGCCTTTGATTTTCAAAGTGATGTTTCCGTCTCTGTTTTCGATCGGATAGATTTCTTCGAAAACCTCACGCAAGCCTTCATTCTTGAACCAGTCAAATGAACTGGTTTGAATTTCAACGAGATTTGGAAGTTCGAGGGTTCCACTTACTTTTGAATAATCTCTACGTACCGCTTTTTTGCCGTTGTGTACGAGGCGGTATGCATTGTCTTTGCTCATTAACAACACCCTTTCCTCTCTCTAATAGGGCAAGAAAACCGATTCTCACCCATTTTAATATAATAATTATGCAATTATATATGTTAACAATTATTTGTCAACATGTCAACCGCATACCGAAAGTATCCAGTAACCGTTTTTCTTTTCAATTACCTCTACTTTCGCCATTTCGCTCAGGTATCTGACTGCGCTTTCCGCACCCTGCTGGCGCCGTATGACAATATACAGGCAACCGCCTTCATTTAGGTGCTGCAGAGATTCTCTGAACAGTCTGTAAATGTTGTCTTTCCCTGTACGGATTGGCGGGTTTAAGACAATGTTATCAAACTTCATGTCCAGCTCAGAAATACCATCACTGCAGATGCAGGTGTTATTCTGCCCATGAAGCGCACTGTTTTCCTTAGCCAACTGTACAGCCGTTTCATTAATGTCTACCATTGTGACTTCAAGATCAGGGAACTGCTTTTTGAGCAGTATTCCCATGTACCCCAAACCGCACCCCAGATCCAGCAAGCTGCCTTTCAGATCTCTGTTTATGACAGTTTCCAGAAGAGTGCGTGATCCAAAGTCCAGAGTATCCTTACTGAAGACACCGTCATCGGAGATAAATGTCTCCAATGCGCCCAAAAACCGAAAGTTAATATTCTTTCGGTTAGGCTTTTTACCAGGATCACTATTAAAATAATGATTCATTTAAAATCACCATAGCACGAAAAGCCGAAATACTTTCGGCTTTCGTATTTAGTCCTGTTAAATAATTACTTATATTCAACAACGCCACCAGCAGCAACGATTGCTTCCTTGATAGCATCTGCGTCTTCAACCTTAACGTTTTCCTTGATAACGCCTGGGTTGTCAGGTGTAACAGCGTCAACGATCTTCTTAGCATCCATCAGGTTCAGACCTGTAGCTTCCTTAACTGCCTTGATGACAGCGATCTTCTGCTGGCCAACTTCCTTTAATAAGATAGTAACTTCTGTTGGGCCTGCAGGTGCAGCTTCTTCAGCAGGTGCAGCAGCAACAGCAACTGGTGCAGCAGCAGTAACGCCGAATTCTTCTTCGATAGCTTTTACTAAATCGTTTAATTCTAAAATAGTCATCTCTTTCAGAGAAGCGATAATTTCTTCATTTGTTAACTTTGCCATGATATTTTCCTCCTATTAATTGGCTTCCTTAGCATCTGCAATAGCCTTTGTAGCTCTAGCAAATGAACTGATTGGTGATTGTAAGCAACTGAGTAACATTGATAACATTCCTTCTTTGTTTGGTAATGAAGCTAACTGTGCAATTTCAGCAGCATCAATGACCTTGTTTTCAACAATACCAGCCTTAATGACCAGCTTGTCATGCTTCTTAGCAAACTTGCTTAAAACGCGACTAGCTGCAATCTCGTCATTAGAAACAGCGATGGCATTTGGTCCAGTCAATGACTGAAGCAAATCATTGTATCCTAATTTCTCAACAGCACGCTGTGTCATAGAATTCTTGAAAACTACCATTTCGCAACCTTCTTCACGTAAGGTCTTACGTAATTCGGTTACTTCCTTAACGGTTAATCCACGATATTCTACTACTACTGTTGAGCCAGCCTTTTCAATCTTGTCAGCGATTAAATTGACCAGTTCCTGTTTTTGCTGTAGGATCGTTTGATTCATAATGTCCTTCCTTTCTTTTATATTGTGTCAATATACCAGAAATAAACCCGTTTTATCATGCATAGACAAAACGGGCGAAAAATACATCTTCGTGTTTTCTACCTCGGTAACATTTTTACACCTTGCGGTCGTTACTGTCTATGGTATATTGTAACAATCTTAAATTTTATAAAGCGTGATCAATCTTAATGCTTGGAGCCATTGAGCTTGAGAGAACAACATTCTTCATGTATGTACCCTTAACTGCAGCTGGTCTAGCCTTTAAGATTACGTCGTACAGAGCCTGCCAGTTTTCAGCGATCTGCTCTGCTGTAAATGATACTTTACCGATGGCACAGTTGATGTTGCCTTCTTTATCTGTACGGTAAGTAACTTTACCTTTCTTGATTTCGTCAACAGCCTTGGCGATATCCATTGTAACTGTTCCTGTTTTTGGGTTAGGCATTAAACCCTTAGGTCCTAATAACTTACCTAACTTACCAAGTTCACCCATCATATCAGGTGTAGCAACGATTACGTCGAAATCGAACCAACCACCCTTGATCTGATCAAGGATTTCCTTGCCGCCTACGATATCAGCACCGGCATCCTTGGCTTCCTGTTCCTTAGGACCCTGAGTGATAACGAGGACTTTCTGGCTCTTACCTGTTCCATGAGGTAATACCATTGCGCCACGGATCTGCTCATCAGCGTGACGTGGGTCAACATTCAGTTTGAAACATGTTTCTACTGATGCATCAAATTTTGCATATGTTACCTTTTTGATTAATTCAGCTGCTTCAAGGATTGGATATGCTTTTGTCTTATCGATCAGCTTAGCAGCTTCCTGATACTTTTTTCCATGTTTTGGCATACTATCTTACTCCCATCCTTCAATTGAAATGCCCATGTTACGAGCTGTACCAGCAACTATTCTCATAGCAGCTTCTACATCGTTCGCATTTAAATCTGGCATTTTGTATGCAGCGATTTCTCTTAACTGATCAACTGTGATTGAACCAGCCTTTTCAGTCTTAGGATTACCAGCAGCTTTGGTAATTCCAGCAGCCTTCTTTAACATGATTGCTGCAGGTGTTGTCTTGCATACGAAGTCGAATGACTTGTCTTCATAAGCGGTAATGATAACCGGTACGATATCCCCAGCTCTGTCCTTTGTAGCATCGTTGAATGCCTGACAGAATTGTGGCATGTTAATGCCTGCTGATGCTAGGGCTGGTCCTGGTCTAGCTCCGCCCGCTTGGAACTGGAGCTTACAAATCTTAGCAACTCTCTTCATAAACGGACCTCCTATAAATGTTTATGTCGTGGTAGGAAGGGTTGCGCCTTCTCCCACAATTAAAACGCTAACTCGTAGCAGTACTATCTTACTATTTTGCCAAACCCCTGTCAACAAAAATATTTACGAAATCAGCGTTTATTTTAACTATATAATTTAGCTCTTATTTTACTGAATGGAACAGCTTTTTTGTCTGGTAAGCAGGCTCACATGTGAGCATTACACCCAGCTTTTTAAAGGTGTTCTGGTCGTCCTGAGAAAGGATGACTGATGAATGAGCCTGTGATCCTTTTAATAATGGCAAGCCGTCAATTGCTCTTCCGGCAACCGGATTCATCTGGGCTGAAATGGTCATGGCTACCAGTACTTCATCAAGGTGAAGTCTTGGGTTGTTATTGCCAAGATAATCAACCTTCAGCTTCTGAACAGGTTCAATGATGTTTGGTGAAAGTAACATCGTATCATCTGACATGTTGCATACAGCCTTCATGGCATTGATCAATGCGGCACTGGCTGCACCTAATAATGATGAATTCTTTCCGGTAATGATTCTGCCGTCAGGTAATTCAATGGCAACTGCCGGACCGTTGGTCTGCTCTGCCTTTTCTCTGGCTGCGACAACACACTTTCGGTCAGTTGGAACCAGTCCTGCCTTGTTCATAATGGCTTCGATCTTGGTGACTGAGTTCTCATCAGAAATGCCAAGTCTTACATCAACAAGGGTCTGGAAATATCTTCTGATGATCTCATCATTGCTGGCCTCTCTGGCTGCCTCATCATCTGAGATACACAAGCCGCACATGTTAACGCCCATGTCAGTTGGTGAATGATAAATGTCTTCGTTAGTGATCTGGCGTAAAATTCTGGAAAGAACCGGGAAGATCTCTACGTCTCTGTTATAGTTTACGGAAGTGATGCCATAAGCTTCCAGGTGATATGGATCAATCATGTTAACGTCGTCAAGATCAACAGTAGCTGCTTCATAAGCCAGATTTACAGGATGGCTTAATGGCAGATTGAAGATTGGGAACGTTTCATATTTTGCATATCCGGCAAAGACACCGCGCTTGTGTTCGTGGTAAAGCTGTGAAAGACAAGTTGCCATCTTGCCGCTGCCAGGACCAGGTGCTGTAACAACAACTAACGGTCTGGTAGTTTCGATGTATTCATTCTTACCATAGCCTTCTTCAGAAACGATTCTGTCGACGTTTGTTGGATAACCGTCAATGGCATAGTGCAGGTAAACCTTAATGCCCATTTTCTCCAGCTGATGCTTGAAGTTATCTACAGGAGCTAAGGAAACATACTGAGCAATGACAACGCTGCTGACATATAACCCAATTCCCGTAAAGGCGTCGATCAGACGAAGTACGTCCTGATTGTAAGTGATGCCTAAGTCGCTGCGTCTCTTGCTCTTTTCAATGTCATGAGCGTTGATGACGATGACTATTTCTACCTTATCAGCTAATTCCGTTAACATCCTTACCTTGATGTCAGGCTCGAATCCAGGCAAAACTCTGGAAGCGTGATAATCGTCAAACAGCTTACCGCCAAATTCAAGGTACAGCTTGTTATCGAATCTGTTTACTCGTTCCATAATTTTAGCTGACTGCATCTTTATGTATTTCTCATTATCAAACGCAATTCTGGTCATAGGCTCACCTCCAAAAAACACTTATTAATTTTACCATATCAATGGTTATATTTTTATAAAATATTAAAATATTTTAAAGTTTTTAATATGCCGTCATCAGTTGTTGCCGGGGCAATGTAATCAGCTTTTTCCTTGGCCTTTTCCATGCCGTCTCCCATGCATACTCCCATGCCTACCAACTCCAGCATTTCAATGTCATTCTCACTGTCCCCGAATGCCATGCACTCTTCAGGACTGATGTTCAGTATCTTCAGTAATACTTCAATGCCGTTCTTCTTACTTACATTCTTCTTGTTTACATCAAACAGTAACAATCCGCCGTTAACACATTCAAGCTGACCTTCAAATTCACTCATGAACAGTTCACGATCCTTCTCATCACCAACCAACGCTCCTGAATTAGGCAAGGCATCTTCGCTAACCTCATACCTTACTACATCTTCAGGAAGTCTCTCCATGATCTTAGGCATGTTAGGATGATCAACGACAATGTAATCGCAGTCTTCCATTTTCCAGAACAGGCCGAGATTGTTCTTACGGCAGAAGTCATTTATGCGGTGATAGAGATCTCTGTCAAAGTACTCACACCAGACCGTCTTTCTGTTCTTATCGGTAATGATGTGTCCGTTTGCTCCAATGAAGTAATCAGGAAAGATCCCGGCATCGGTAAGCTTAGGTGCAGAATGCGGTGCTCTGCCGCTGGCAATTACGACCGGATACCCTTTTTCCTGCAACATGTGAATTGCCTCAACGGCACTTGGAACAACTTCCCAGGTCTTTAAATCCGTAATTGTTCCGTCAACATCAAATATGAAAATCTTATAATTCATTCTGACTACCTTCATTTATCAAATAGTAATAATTAACATCCCAATAGCGATCACGATAATAGAGCTCTTCCTTGCGGATCCCTTCCCTTATCATTCCTGCCTTTATCATAACCCTTTCAGAGGCCTTGTTTTCAACGATATGCCCACAATACACCTTGTGAACACCTCTTTCAAATAACATTCTGATAAAAGCCTTCAGAGCTTCCGTACAATAACCCTTATTCCAGTATTCCTTGCCCAAGGCGTAACCAACTTCAATGTTATTGAAGTAGCGGTTGGCTCTGTTGCACTGATTCAGCATACCAATGACTTTGCCGCTTTCCTTTAGCACTACCGCAAAGGCATAAACGCCAGCTTTTTCGCAATAAGTAACAGTTCCTTCAACACTGGCTTCACTCTCATCAGCCATGTATGGAGCAACATAGTATTTCAAAACATCCTCGTCATGATTTATCATGTGATAAATCGCCAGGGCATCTGTTCTTTCCAGTTTTCTTAATATCAGATGTTCTGTTTCCAGAACAAGTTCAGGATCATAAAATTCCATATCTAATCTCCCACATATCCATAAAAGTTAATTACTGAATAACCATCTTTATACCATTGGCTGTATCTTTTCTCAAAATCCACAAAGCCAATGAAGTCTTCTTCATAATCAGTATCCATGATCATGCTATGCTCATCAAAGGATACCCGGTAACTTGTCATTTCCTTATTACTGATGACGCTGATGTACTTACCTGTACAGCCTTCTATTTCTTCAAAGTTTATTGGATAAACATAAGTAGAATCAATTACATAATCATTAAATAATGTATATCCACGCATGTTAACGAGATAAGTATTGCCATTAACCGTTGTTACATCAACCGGCTCAACACTGGAAACATCAACTTCCTTTATTAAGGAATCATCGCTTACATCATATATTCTTAATACATTCTTTTTATCTAACTGATAAAGATGTTTCTTTTCCACCTTAAACAGTTTCAGATCATCATAGGACTGTGAACGAATCAGTTCGCCATTCTTATAAACACTGATGATGTTTTCATTATATACATAGGTACAGCTGTTTTTCTGATGATAGATCACGATGCCTTTCACATTCTTGATCTCATCACCTTTTTTCAAGCTGTCATAGGAAATGGACTGATAGTTAATGCGGTCTGTTGAATAGTAAACTGCGTCATCGCCAAAGTATGCCTCTGCCGGATATTCAATTTCAATTGACTTACTGACACCATTCTTATCAGTTAATACCATTACCGCCTGGTCTGTTTCTGCCTTGCCTAATATGGCTACGGTACTTATCTGGCCAAAGCTTTCCGAACAGCCAACAAGCAACAGTAACATCAGCACAATGAAGAGCTTCTTCATATTACCTTACCTTCTTATAAACTGATACCAGGAAATCAGCCTTTGAATCAAGCTTATCAAGGCCTAACAGTCTTTCATTGTTTTCCTTACTGGTTGTATGGAAATAAGGTGTCATGCGCCACAATGTTTCTATGTCAGAATTATCTTCAAGATGCATGAGGTAAGTTACCTTTACACTTTCAACCAATTCAAAGTCAGGAAGCTTGTAGCCTTCTTCTGCATTAAGATATGGTTCATCATAAACAATGGTTTTCATCTCTAATAAATGATCCTTTCCAGGTGTAACCGCAATGACGTAGCCACCCTTCTTAACTATTCTGGAAAATTCTTCAGCGCTATATGGGCAGAAAACACTCATTAAGCCATCAAGAGCCTCTTCACCAAATGGCAGATGGAAGACATTACCTACGAAACAAACAGCTTCACGGTTTTTCTTGGCGCACATTGCCACACCCTTCTTGGCGATGTCTACGGCGTAGTAATTCAAACCGGGATTATTCTTTCTTACAAGTTCCAGATAGTAACCAGTGCCGCATCCTGCATCAAGGAAACTGTCATTGTTCTTAAAATACCTTCCAACCAGTTCACTTAGCTTCTCGGCCAGTTTCTGATAATGACCCTTATTTAAAAAAGCTTCCCTGGAGCGAAGTGACTCAACACTGTCACCAGGTTCCTTACTGTGTTTCATGTTTGCCAACATTAAATTAACATAGCCTTCCTTGGCTATGTCGTAGCAGTGGTTATTAACACATACATAACTGTTATTAACCTTTTTTAAATCATTGAAACACTTAGGACACTTTAACATAAACCTGATACTCCCATTGATACAATTTTACCATAAGATGTTGTATAATATTGTAAATAAATATTCTGACATAATTAATGTTTAGGAGGAAATCCAATTGAGCGGCGAACGCATTGAAGTAATGGAAGCCATAAAGGAAGCTGACAAGTCACTTGAACATTTATATAGAGCCCAGGATCTGCTCGCCAAAGCCTCAGGCTGGGGAATAGCAGACATCATCGGGGGCGGTCTTTTTGTCACGATGATAAAGAGGAACAGAATAAGCGAAGCACAAAGTGAACTGGTTTCAGCCAGAACGCACATCAACAATCTGTTAAGAGAAATGAACGATGTCAGAAAAGTTGATTACATCAGAATAAACACAGACGGTTTCGCTGGATTCGCTGATTTCATGGGTGACCCTATTTCTGACATATACATTCAGACAAAGATAGAAAGTGCCAGAAAAGAAGTAGACGAAACAATAATAAAGATTGAACAAATCAGAGTAAAACTCAACAAACTGATTTAAAAAGTGAGGAAATTCCTCACTTTTTCATTAGCTTATTTTTAAATGAACTGATCTTGCTGATTTGCTTGCTGGAATAGATGACCGCAATGATGCTCATTCCAAAAGCTCCTCCAGCCGCAAACGAGGCAATCTTTTCCGTTACTCCAGTCTCATCCAATCCTGCAAGTTTCAACCCCAGAAATACTATCCAGCAGACTACGCCGATCCAGGCAAAGTAGTGCTGGTTTTTTAACAGTCTCTCCTTTTCGCTATTGGTGTATTCTGCAATGTTATACAATGTCTCTTCTGTCTGCTTTTCCATGATCTCACCCTTTCTTTCGCCGTTAAGCAGTTCTTCAATGCTTACATCGTAATACTTGGCGAGTTCGATGAGGATGTCAAAATCAGGCATGGTAGCCGCGTTCTCCCAGCGGCTGATCGTTCTGTTATTAACGTTAAGCATATCCGCAAGGTCCTGCTGAGTAATTTCCTTCTCATTTCTGAGTCTCCTTAAGAACTCACCTATTTTTACTTGGTTCATACGATTAGCTCCTTTCGCTTACAGAATAGCTTTATTTCGTCTTAATTCACACGACAGAAAGTGAGAATCAACTGACAGCAGTTGAGAATCAGTCCTTTTTCTTTCCCGTCAGCTCCAATATTCTGAGCATGATGTTGACAAGATCCAGATAAAGGTCCAAAGCAGCCATGATGGTTTCCTTTTCCAGGTCTTCAGCTGTGACAATGCTGAGATATCTTCTCTGCAACATCTTCATATCATAAATGGTAATCGGTATGAAAATCACAATGCCGACAAAGGTAATGAATCTGCTGATTGATGGAATGAATATGGTTATTATTTCCGCAACAAGCAAGGCAACTAAAGATATCAGAACCAGACTGCCGTATTTTGAAAGGTCAGCCTTTATGGTTCTCTGAGCCAGCCAGCACATTGCGAACATTAGTGAAGCTGCCAGAAAAGCGCTGAATACACTGCCAAGCTGATAGTGCACAAATATTGAACTTAAGGTAATGCCAGATACTACTGAGTAAGCCATGTAAAGCATTCTGGCCTGACCTACTGAAATGTCATTCTTGTTTCTTGCCAATAGAAATACCAGGGCAAGTTCAAAAACACAGAAAATGATCATTACAAGCGGACGCATGAATGCCGGGGCAAAGAAACGGCTTATGACAAAAGCCATTGCTCCTGAAACTGCCAGGGCCATTGCCATCCAGGCAAAGACACCGCTTAAATATTCACTGTAACTCTTCTTCATTAAAAACACCTACCTACTACTTAATAAAAAAATCATATATTCTGTCCAGATAATCAGGAGCCTCATCATAAACCGCGTGGCCATATCCTTCATATATGAACAGCTCACCATTCAGCTTTTCAGCCAGGTCAACTGAAGCCTGTGCACCAAGCACTTTATCCTCTGCTGCTCCTACTACGATAACAGGACACTTTATCTTTTCCAGTTCATCATAGACATCGAAGCCATCTGTTGCCTTAGCCATAATTACAAATCTCTTCATTTCTTCTTCAGTAACGGCATCAGCCATTGATACAATGGCATCTCTGTACTTGGCTAAGAATGATGGCGAATATACATCATCTGCAAAGCCTTCCATTAAACTCTTAGCGTCATTATCTTCAGCATACTTAACCCACTTTTTAAGTGCTTCACCATTACCGACTCTGGAAGTTGTTGAGCACAAAGCCATGGCCTTAACAAATTCAGGATGTCTTATGGCCATTACCTGAGCAATCATGCCGCCCTGTGACACACCGAAAAGACATGCTTCCTTAAGGCCTATTTCTCTTAAAGCCTGGTAGCTGTCTTCAGCCATGTCATAAACAGTGTAGCCTTCATTAACGTCACCTCTTCTGTCTAATACATAGAGGCAGAAGTCACTGCTTAATTTCTGGTAAGCGGCTACAATTGCCTCAGCAGATTCCATTACGCTTTTGACACTTAAGCCAGGCAATATGATGATTGCTTCCTTATCTGGATTACCAAATGAGAAATATCTCATCTGCATTTCATTTATCTTAACTGTTTTGATCTCAATACTCATGTTTCTCACCCACACTAATTTTACACCAAAGAAAAACCCATTTCACAGGAAATGGGTAAAATGACTAAGCTTCAACTTTTTCCAGATCTAGATAAGAAATTTCAGTTGGAGTTTCATGTCCAAACATGATTGTCAGAACAGTTGCAACTTCTGTGTCATTATTCATTGATTCAATTGTTCCTTCAACATTTGTGAATGGGCCAGACAGAATTCTGACTCTGTCGCCAACGCCGAAGTTAACAACGACCTTCTGTTCACTCATGCCAAGCTTACGCAAGATGCTCTGAATCTCATCTTCAGCAACCGGTAATGGCTTTGCACCGCCACCACTTGAACCGATGAATCCGGTAACACCAGGTGTATTTCTTACCTGATACCAGGCATCGTCTGACATGATCATTTCTACGAAGATATAACCTGGGAACAGGTTCTTTGTCTTTTCGACTTTCTTACCGTTCTTATAGTCGATTTCTGTTTCTTCAGCAACAACGATCTTGAACAGGTTATCTTCCATGCCCATTGTCTTAATACGACGTTCAAGGTTTTCTTTTACTCTGTTTTCATGACCAGCGTAGGTATTAACAACATACCATCTCTTTGGTTCCATTTCCTGATCTGCCATTATGCACCTACTCCTATCATTAATAATAGTTTTGAAATTGCAAGATCACATA
>JAFUCG010000088.1 GCA_017459795.1 Erysipelotrichaceae bacterium
AAGACTATGCCGATGCAGTTTCTTCTGTATCTTTCATAACCTATCTCCTTGATGTCCTTGCCTTCATAAAGAATGGTACCTTCCTTAGGAGAATCAAGAGCGCTTATTAAAGAGAGGAAAGTAGTTTTTCCGCTTCCTGATTCTCCTAAGATGGCATAGAACTTACCTTTTTCAAATTCGGCATCAAGGTTATCCAATATTACTCTTTTATTTCTTCCATCCTGATAATAATATGTTATGTTCCTTACTTCTAAGATACTCATAAACGCCTCGCTATTCTAACAACAGTTCCTTTGGTTTTATACGCGTTATAGAAAAACTTACTACTGCTGATGCCATTAAAATTATGATTATTTCTATCACAGCGTTTGTTTCAATTGTTTTTAAATTTAGTTTTATCTCTGTTTCATTAATTATTTCATTAAGATCAATTAATGCCTCTCTGTTTAGTCTATTTCCCAGATCGTCAGTCGTACTTGTTGATGACTCTGCTTTAATCATCGTATTTATTAATAAACTGTTTATAGGTTTTACAGACATTACCACTATCAGAACAGCACATATAACTCCTATCATATTTAATGTGAATAATTCCATTAGTATTTGTTTGATTAAATTAACTTTCTTTTCTCCTATGCTTAAATATAACCCCATTTCTCTTTCTCTTGTTTTTAACATTATGATGGTTATTATTACAGTAACAACTATGAAAATTACAAATGCTACTAGATTTACTGTTTCACTTGTTTTTGCCAGACTGTCTACGATCCAGCTTGACCTGTTATATATGTCTTCTATGCTTTCACAATAATAATGCTGTTCAATCGGTTCACCTTCAAAAGTTAGATTTGCAGGACTTCTATTAAGATAATCAAAATTCTCAAACAGTACTTTTTTTATTTTGTTTATATCATTTCTGTCTTTTAGCTCTATGGATATATCTCTTATTCCGGGGTAATAATAATTAAACGGATCCCCGTCAATGGTTATTTGAATATCGCTTTTTTGAAGTTGCCTTTCACTTATTAACTGGCAGTTTTCTACTATTTTCTTCGGACAATAAATATAATTACTGTATTCACTGGTCTTCGAATCATAATCAAACATTGCTATGTTACCATGAAAAATTCCCTTTATTTTCAGATAAACAGTTTCCTTTTGCCTGATGTTATCCGCTGAATAGTATGGATAACCGCCATATGAATCAAAACAGCATATCTCAACCGGGACCATATCTCCTATAACTGGTGCTTCCCCGTTTATCAGTAATTGATCACTTACAATACATACTCTTTCGCCCTTATCTATTTCATTTTGAGTCAGGGTCTTTCCAGATACCATATTTATGTTGTAATCATACAGATCTGGAAATGCTGCAACATCTACTCCATATAGTATTATTTTTTCATCTTCATCATTGTTTGATACAGAACATGTATCAGAGAAAATACATTTATATAAACTGTAATTAATACTATTTATACTTTCATTACTTTCCAGACTATTCAGTTTTTCATAAAACTCTTTAAACGTTTCTTTATGTAAACGTCTTTCGTTTTGCCACAACTTCACATCATCTATATTTTCAAGCAAATCATAATGAACTATTATAACTGGCTTTGTTTTTGATATTAAACTGCCTTTTACATTTTCAAGTGCTTCCGTTATCAGTGGTGTAACAATGGTAATTGAACTCAGCAGAATAAATACAATTATTATTAATAGTGCTTTCCATTTATTTCTATGAATATACAGTAGGGCACGTATTTTATTATTCATCTTTAATCTCTATACTTTTATTCTTTCTTATTTTAATGTTCTTTAATCCATTACCCCATATTATTACCTGCGGATACTCTTCACCGCTTAAATAATCCTCATCGTCCAAATAGAAACTATTGCTCATTTCATCTAAGTTATCATGACATTCGATAAATGAACAATTACCTTCGAGTTTTTTAAACATACCTCTGAGTTCTTCTTCATCACCATCTATTTTATATTTTCCATTAGAAAAAGTTATGTAATTATAATCATCATAGTTGCCGACAACTATTCTATAACGGCCGCTTAATGGTGTTATAAAATATTCCACTTTACTATTATTCAGTAATTTTATTGTAGCTACTTTACTGACCTTATTATTTACCATAAAAGAAACTATTATCTTTTTATTCCTTGAAATGTTATATTCAAAAGTCTTTACACCATCCACATGATAGATATAATCAGCAATATTGTCTGGAATTCCGGCTTTTTCCATTACCTCTTCTTTTGTAGTTTCTGTTGTAAAAGACTTAAATATACTAATCTGCTTCTGTTCTTCTATGTATTGAGGAATAAATCGCATGCCTAAATAGATTATTATGGCTAACAATAATAACAAAGCAATCTTAAACCTAGTGTTGGCCATATTGATTTTTTTACTTGAATAATTAATTGTATTTATTACAGCCTGATTTGTTTCATTATTGACGTGACTAACAGTTTCTCCGTTTAACAGTTCTGTAGTCGTTATTCCTAGGGCTTCACTTAATGGAATTAGCAATGTCATGTCTGGCATGTTTCTACCTGTTTCCCATCTTGAAATACTCTTGTTGCTTACAGAGAGTTTCTCGGCTAATTGCTCTTGAGTCATGTTTTTTTCTTTTCTTAATTTTGTAATAAGTTTACCTATTTTAACCTGATCCATGATTATTCCTTCATTAATACTTCTCTGGCATTTGTCTTTGTTACCAGATATGCTTCCAGTGATGTAGATACTAAAGTTACACCATAACAAATGGCAATTATCTCCATCACATCTTTAAAATCTAATTTAATTATATAGTTTTTACTGATTTCATTAAAATTCTTATTGATAAACTGTGTTTCAGTTTGTGCCTTGCCTTTATGACTTGTCATATACTTTTCAGACAGATTATCACCTATGATCTCTCCGGCTTTCAAAGATAATATAAGTGCTATGGAAGCAATAATCATCACTTCTAATATTCTTTGAATAACTATACCTTTTCTTTCCTTACCTAAAGCTACATATATTCCTGCCTCTACCTTTCTTTCTCTCATGACTAGGAAAATTGTAGCAGACAATAATGCAACTGAAATAATGAGGGTAATAGTTAACATCATCGTGCTTGCTGATTTTATGCTTGTTACCGGTCCGGCAACGTCATCGTATTCTGCAGTGCTTGTTAAAACCTTGATACCTGAACAGGATGAACACTTTTCTCTTATTTCATCGGCAATATCTTCTACATCTTCAGCATTTTTTACTTCTATCCTTGGTTGAGTAATATATGTTTGTTTGCTCTGGTACTGAAGAAGTTCAAGATTACTATTATAAATATCATCTATTGTTTTAGTGTCGACCTCTTTAGTAAATTCATAACTGTTAAGCCAATCTTCTGTAAATACATTACAATCATACTTTTTCATTAACCTTTCCTGGTCTTCCTGTATTATTTCCAATGTCTTCATTGGAATGTACATTCTGTGTCCATCAAAAGCATGTTTGTTTTTTCTTTCATAAATACCCACCACTTTAAATTTGTATACTTTACTATATACAAGTTTATTATCCTTGACATAATAATCCATGACACTTACAACATCATTTACATTAATTACATCATCAGGATATTTAAAAAAATTATTTATATCTAAAACACATACAAAATCACTGTTTTCTATTTCTTCTTCACTAAAACTTCTGCCTCTGGCTATGGCTATGTTATTATTTTTTCTTTCCAAAAGCTCATAATAATCACCATATATATAAATCCTACGATTATTTTCAATAATCCAGTTCTTAACAAGCTCGCTGTTCCTACTGTCTAATGAGAACTCATTAAATGTATTATTCTCTATATGATTAAATATTCCTTTCATAGGATCATTATCTGCGTCATGCATGTTTTCATACAGAATATTTCCATCAGCGTCCATGATTGTTATTGGTGATAGATCTGCATTTAAAGTTCCGGCATACATTACTTTACTGAGATTATAACCTACATAGCTAATTCTGCTGTCCTGCTGTAAATCTTTGATCATGCTACGCATTATTTCATATTGTCTATAGTATTCACCATTCTTGTTTTCATCAGAATATAAATAGGATTTATTGTCGATGATATCAGACTTTACTGTTATTATTCCCCCTACTTCAGGAAGTATTGTTTTTATTGTCTGATCAGCAGCATTCACCATCAATACTGAGCCAGTTATAAAGGAAAAAGACACAAAAAACAGCAACATTAAAATCAAACATTTTTTCCATTCTCTCTTTATATATAGTATTGCGTTTCTCATGTCTTCACCCCTGATTATGTAATTTATATTTCGTATAAGTAGAATGTATCAGTTACATAACTTGAACCATTCAAATATTTTACAGTAAAGTTCATTCTTATATTTGTTGAATAATAGGTTATGTAGCTTGATAGTATCTTACAATTGCTGGTCTTCTGATAAAGGTATGTATAAGTATATGAACAATCTCTCGCATGTCTTTCTCCTGTATTAGGATTATAGTCTACATAGTAAGATCCTGTTATTTTTGCGTTTATCAGTAAGTCCCCATTAGCTGGATTATAAACTTTTAAGTTATCTGATATTGTATGCTCTGTTGTAACTATTTCTTCAATATCAATTGGTTTTTCTGGTGTTGTTGTTTCTTCTGTTTTAACACCTCCAATAAACACTGATGTGGCAATTAAACAAGCCATTACTATTTGCATAATTTTTTCATTTTTATCATCCTCCACTTCAACTATGCACCTTCATAGTATGTCTGTATTACCTGAATTAACAGGACACAGTGCGAGAATTCATAAAAAAACAGCTGTTTCCAGCTGTCTTATGCTAATTCGAGATCAATTATCTGATATCCTGCTGCTTCAAGCAGATTACTTATGTTTTCTACCGAATCATCAGTATCAATAGTTACTTCCTTTTTCTTAAGATTAATGTTAGCTACTGAAGTAAGGTCATTATTCAATATTTCCTTAATGGCATAAGTATCTTCCTTACTTTCCAGGCCATCTATTGCCAATACATATCTGAACATCTATTTTCACTTCTTTCTATCTATTAATACAACTGCCTCAGCTACAACGCCTTCCTTGTTTCCGACAAAACCCATTCTTTCCCCGGTGGTTGCCTTAACATTAACCTGATCAACATTAATACCCAATACTTCAGCAATGTTTTTTTTCATCTGTGGAATGTAAGGTTTCATCTTTGGTGACTGAATCAGAATAAGAGAATCTATGTTGCATACTTCATATTCATTCTCTTCCAGCATTTCTCTTGTCTTCTCCAAAAGAATCATTG
Organism: Erysipelotrichaceae bacterium; assembly: GCA_017459795.1. GTDB lineage: Bacteria > Bacillota_I > Bacilli_A > Erysipelotrichales > Erysipelotrichaceae > RUG521. The sequence goes on from JAFUCG010000088.1 coordinate 5,338, forward strand.
AGGAAATACCCTTGTAGGTAACATCAGTATCTGGAAAATGTGTTCCAATGTCACCTAAGCCCATGGCACCAATCAATGCCTCTATAATAGCATGTAATAATACATCTGCATCTGAATGACCATCAAGGCCAAGTTCATATGGTACCTTTACACCGCCAAGAATTAAATCTCTGTCTCTTACCAGGCGATGAATGTCTGTTGACTGACCGATTCTCATCTATATCACCTCAACTACATTTTAACATAGATATTGTTTCATCTAATTACAAATATGGTTTATCATATTGTTATGAAAAGAAAAATGTTTGAATCGGGAACGATGATTTATGAAGACACTGACTACTTTGATTTCCCAATCAGAGTCTATGACAGTGGTAATGGCTGGCAGTCAGCAACATTCTTAGAAGAAGATAAGAAATATGACCTTGTATTTAATTATCTCAAGGCTTTTAACCGTGCCTTTGACATAAAATCAGACATTAAAGACATCTTATTATTAGGTGGTGCTGGTTATGCCTACCCTAAATATGTCATATCTCACTACCCGGAGGTCAGTATTTCCGTTGTGGAAATTGACCCTGAAGCATTCGAATTAGCTAAGCAGCACTTCTTTCTTGACGATTTAATAAGAGAATATGGCGATAACAGACTTACAAACATTACTGATGACGCCGTGCACTACATAAAGTCTACAGACAATAAATACGATCTGATAATTAACGACCTTTACGCTGATCTTGATCCGGTTTATCAGTTGCTAACATATGATGGAATAGTAAATGTTAAAAAATGTCTGAATGATAATGGCATTTATGCCTTAAATCTTTCCGGAAACAAGAAACTGGATAAAACAGATTATCTGCTGAACATCATTAAAACTCTAAGTAATATTTTTAAAAATGTTTCCATAGTCAAAGCATTTTCATACCAGTATCTGCGCAGCGGCAATTATGTGTTATTTGCCAGTGACAGTGATGATAAGCTTCCAGACAGTATTCCTTATGATCTGACAAACGCTGTTCTATTTGAAGATGCAGATAAACTGAAGGAAGACTATCACGAATTCCTTGGAATTTAAGTATCATCAAGTAAAGCTGAATACTTTTCATATAAGGTAAGAATTCTCCCGGAGGGACACATGATGAGGATAAAAACTGCATATCGACATTTCAGGAAAATCAGCTTGGTTATAGTAATAGTATTGCTATTGTTTTCAGGTTGCTCTATTTCAAAAAAAGAGATGAAAGCATACGTGCTTACCCTACTCAGCAGAAACTGTACCTGAATCTTTCTGAAGAGGATGTGACTGAGATAAAAGCAATAATCGATCTGTTTACAAGTAATAATAAAGAGTGTGCTCCTGTTACCGGAGGAATACCATTCTATGTTGAGTATGATAACCTCACATATATGATTACCGCGAGTGTCATCAGCATCAGAAAAGACAATGAATGGAAAACCTACGAAGCAAAGATAACCAGCGACGAAGCTGTAGATTATACACTGGCTATAGTGAGGATCTGTCAGAAGACATATCCTGGTATGTTTTTTGATGTAATGGATATACTTGGTAAAGTGGTTGAACTCAAAACAGGAGAGATAACTGTATCAAGTGACGCACCTGAGGGAGCTGCATTGATTAGGGAATTGTACTCAAGCCTATATGATGCCTACCAGCATCCTGAAGACAATAGTGAAATATCAGACTGGCAGATACAGTTAGTTCTTTCAGATTTAGCAGGTGAACATTTGCTTCTTCTGAATGACAATCAGGTAAAAATTGACGAGAATGTATACTTATCAGATTTCAGTAATATAATAAAGGCATTACAATTTTTAAACTAATATTTTATAGATTTCTTTTTGGTGAATTACTAGTGGACTAACTACAGTTCGTACTGTTTTTAAACTTAACAATAACAATGGCAGCTACTATTATTGATAATACCGCTACTGATACATTGCTGACCATCATAACTATTCCTACGCTTGCCTGACCAAATGAAGTGAAGTTCTGCAAATACCAGAAAACTGGTATGCGGAATACGAATACTCTGGCCATGTTCAGGAACAATGTCAGATCTGTCTTTCCCAAGCCATATAGTAAGGCAATGACTGTTGAATTAATTCCTAATGGCACAGCACCTAAAGCTTCATATCTGTATACTAGCTTTATCATTTCATGGAATTCTGCACTGCCCGAATCAAACAGGCCGGCGAAGAAATCCAATTGCCATAATTCAAACCCTGATATAACTAAGCCAAGTAAAACATTTATAATTAATAATGACCAGAAGGCATCAAGAACTCTCTTATATTTCTTTGCACCATAGTTCTGTGACATTACTGCTGCTGCACCGTCTTTATATCCATTCTGCGGCATGGTTGTAATACCGCCAAGATTATTGGAAACACCCATGGCTCCAACCATTACATCACCATAAAGTGTACACATTGAATTAATAATCGTCTTACCGAAAGCGAACAAAGCCTTTTCTACTACTACCGGTATGGAATTCTTTATCATTGGACCCATAACTTCTTTTTCTGTGGAAACGGCTGACAGAGAAAAGCTGAACAAACCGTCACCCATTATAGAATTCCTTACTGCAACTATCAGTAATACTAACTGGGATATCAATGAAGCTACAGCTATCATTACCAGACCACTGTTTAATATATATACAAAATAAGCAGTTAATGACAATTTAACTATTATTACCAATATGTTTAGTCTGAAAATCAGTTTTGAATTGCCATGGGCTCTTTCAACCGCAATGTACACATTATTCAGGAATGTTATTACCATTGTGAACATTTGAACCACAAAATAACTTGTTCCTACCGAAATGAGGCTTTCCGGCGTTCCTGCCATTTTCAGAAACTGACCGGTAAAAGGCAGAATTCCTACCAACATCAAAACACCAACAGATAAGCATAACAAGTACAGTGAGCTTACTCTTTTCTTTACTAAGAGATTATTACCTTCTCCAAATGCCCTGGAAATCTGAATTCCTGCTCCAATAGCCAAACCACTGCCTACGGCAGACAGAATGTGGTTGATCTGAGACAGATACGCAACTGCTGAAACAGATTCCTTTGAAATATGAGCCGCCATCATTGTATCCAGAATTGTAAATAACTGGGATAACATCTGATATAGGGCTAATGGTGTACCAACATAAAGAATTACTTTCATCATGTTGCCATTTAAACTCATATCCAGGAATTTCTCGTCTTTTTTACTTAACTTTGCTGATACTGCCATATTCAACCTCGCACAGCTATATAGAATACTATCTTTTATTAATAATTTCCATATCATTGCACAAGATTTAGCCAAACAAAAAACCCTTAATCATAATGAAGTGAACCCCAATATTGGGACATAATATTAACTGTATGATAAGGCTTGATTCCTTGCCTGACAAGGAGTCAGGCCTTTCAATTTGGTCTTGATACGTGTGTTATTGTAGTATTCTATATATTCCTCAATAGCTGCTCTAAGACTGTCGAGTGATTCAAACTCATAGTCATGGCCATACAACATCTCATTTTTTAGCTTGCCAAAGAAGTTCTCAGCTGGACTGTTATCCAGGCAATTGCCTTTTCTGGACATTGATTGAGTGATCCCTCTGTCTTTAAGAAGTTTATGCCATTGGTACATCTGATACTGCCATCCCTGA
>JAFUCG010000089.1 GCA_017459795.1 Erysipelotrichaceae bacterium
AATAATAGAGAGCATTTTAAAAGAAGGCAACGTTACTGACTGTGACGTTTACCTTCTGGTTTTTTATGTGTTTTTGCCCACCAACTTCAGACCCCCAACTTTGCCCACCAACTTCTAAACCACCAACTATTTTGGAGAACCCTGAAAAGAGGCTTGCTTTTGTTGTATCTACCTGTTTGAAAAATGAGGCTAGTTTCCATTACAATATAATTAAATAAAGGTGGTGACAATAATAATGTGGAATAGTTTTAACACCGGTGATTACAGCGGCATGATTGCTGAAACCATTTCTCTGAAAGGATTTAATGATGATGAAATCAGAGCATACTACTCCAGACCAATCGGTAAGGAAACATATGGGTCAATCTTGCTGATACCTCATATGCCTGGCTGGGATGAGTTCTGCAGAGAAGCTGCAAGAAGATTTACCGAACATGATTATGCGGTAATAGTTCCTGACATTTATTGCCGCTATGGTACAGGTACACCTGTAGAAGTAAGTGGCAGAATGAGAGAAGATGGTGGGGTAAGTGATGAATCAGTAATGGGTGATTCACAGGCCTGCATTGATTTTCTTAAGGCTCAGCCTCAGTCAAATGGCAAGGTTGGAGTCATTGGCATGTGCTCTGGCGGCAGACATACATTCTTAGCAGCCTGTTCATTAAGTGGCATTGATGCTGCAGTAGACTGCTGGGGAGGCGGTGTAATCATGGCTGAAGAACAACTGGATGACAAGAGACCTGTTTCACCGTTTGATCTGACTGAGAAACTTGACTGTCCGTTGTTGGGCATCTTTGGCAATGATGATAAGCATCCTTCACCTGAAGAAGTAGACATGCTGGAAGCGGAATTAAAGAGACTGAACAAGAATTATGAATTCCACCGATATGATGGGGCAGGGCATGGCATCTGGTACTACGATAAGCCAATGTACAGGCAACAGCAGGCCATGGAATCCTGGAATCTTACATTGGAATTCTTTGATAAGTATTTAAAATAGATGAAATCTGAATACCCTTTTACATTGATGATCAAACCTGTTGGTTCAACTTGTAACATGCAGTGCAGATACTGTTATTACATTGATAATGAGGCCAGCAGGCACGCTGTTATGGATGAAGAACTATTGGAAGAAGTAATCAGAAATTACTTTGCCAGTACTCATGGACCAATAGTTTCTTTCATATGGCATGGTGGAGAACCGATGTTAAGAGGGTTGTCTTTTTATAGGAAAGCTGTTGAATTACAGAAGAAGTATTTGCCTCAAGGCTGGCAATGCTGGAACAACCTGCAGACAAACGGTCTGTTAATGAATGAAGAATGGTGCAGATTTTTAAGGAAAGAACATTTTGATGTTGGCATCAGCATTGACGGAACCAGGTTTAATCATGACTATTATCGAATCGATAAACAGGAAAATCCTACATACGACAGAATAATAGCAAATATTAAACTCCTTCAAAAGCATGGCTTACAGCCTGATCTGCTCTGTACGGTAAATGATGAAACATCACAGAGTCCTTATGAAGTATATGAGAGTTTAAAGAAACTAAATACCGGATGGATGCAGTTCATACCGGTAGTAAATAAGGATGAAGAAGGGAATGTTATTGGTCAGTCAGTAGATTCAAGGCAGTATGGTGAATTTCTTAAGACGATATTCAATCAGTGGCTGTTCAACGATCTTGGCAAGACGAATGTACAGCTGTTTGCGGAAATGCTGAATGTCTATGCCGGCGGTTATCAGACGGTTTGCTGGTTATTGCCGGAATGTGGCAAGGTGCTGGTTGTAGAAAGTGATGGGAAAGTATATTCCTGTGACCATTATGTAAATGAAAGCCATTGTCTTGGCAGTATCAAGGATATGACTTTTGGGGAAATGATGAGCAGTAGCCAGCAGGTTTCCTTTGGCAAAGCCAAACGTAATCTTAATGATAAGTGTTTGAATTGCCGTTATTTAAAAATCTGTAACGGTGGCTGCCCGAAAGACAGAAATAAGGATAACTATAATTACCTTTGTGATGGCATGCTTGAACTTTTCAATTATGCGGACAGTTATTTAAACGAAACTGTCAGACAGTTGAAAAATGGCAAAAAACCTGATGCCATAATGAATTCACTCAAAAACATTAGACTGGAAAAATGGGGTAAAATTTTACCTAATAACTTATGTCCATGTGGCAGTGGGCGAAAATTTAAACATTGTTGCGGGAAATGAAAGACTGATCAGTAACCTTGATCAGTCTTTTTTAATTAGTTAGGAGTGAAAACTCCTAACTAAAAACCACACGCTAAGCGTGTGAGACTAGAGATAGCTTCGTGCGTTGTTAAGAAAAAGCCACCCAAGTATAATGAGAACGGTCCGACAACCAAACTCAAGATACAAAGGAGGC
>JAFUCG010000090.1 GCA_017459795.1 Erysipelotrichaceae bacterium
GGTCAAGAAGATATCTATTTGGATCTGAAGTATGAGATTAAACCTGAAAGAAAGCTTAGGGAAGGGGAAGTGCTTTCCCAGAATAACTATGAAGATAAGGGCAAGATACGTTACTTCAAGATGAAGAGCAAGCTTCTTTCGGAATTCTGGGGAGAAGATACATACATTGGAGCAAATGTCTTATTACCGACAGGATATGATAAGAAAAAGAAATATCCGGTACTTTACTGGCATGGCCATTGGCCGGCTGATGTATCAGCCATGCGTTATGGTTTGGAATTAAGAGAAGCCGAGCAGGGCATAACAGAATACTGGGACAGTGGCAAAGCCCCACAGATGATTGCGGTAACCATTCGTGATGCCAACATGTATTATGATGATTCATATAGAGTCAATTCCGCTAACTTAGGTCCATGTGGTGATGCCCTGGTAAAGGAATTAATACCGGCCATCGAAAAGAAGTTTGGCGGCATTGGTACTCCTGAAGGAAGACTACTAGCAGGTGGCTCAACCGGCGGTTGGGAATCAATGGCCTTACAGCTGTTTTATCCGGACTTCTTTGGCGGCAGCTGGCCGGCCTGTTGCGATGGGATGGATTTCCATGCCTTCCAGTTAATTGACATGTACAATGATGAAAATGTTTATGAAATTGAACATAACTGGCGCAAGGCTGAAAGACCTGGGATGAGAGATGTAAAGGGGAATGTCATCTGGACAATGCGCGAAGAAAACTACTATGAACTTGCCATTGGAGGTGACTTGGCTCATGGCTTGGGTCAGATGGGCGTTTTCCAGGCATGTTATTCACCATGTGGGGAAGATGGCTATCCAGTTAATTCATATGATCCTTTGACCGGTAAGATAAATAAGGAAGTTGTTGAATACTGGCAACAGAATTATGATCTTGGTGCATATGTGGAAAGAAATCATGAATGGCTGATGCCACTGATAAGAGGAAAGATCCACTTAAGGGATGGGGACATGGATAACTTCTATCTCAATGGCGGCCATTACATCTTAACGGATACCTTGGAGAAATATGATTATCAGGGTTACTCCTACACCTTCCCAAGAAAGGGTCATGAGTTCTGCATGACCATGATTGAACTGCTCGATGAGATGGGTGAATACCTGAATAAAACACTAAAAGATTACAATTGGAAGAAAAAAATGTGATTTTTCACACGATTTACATAATATCTGTGATATAATACACCTAGCTGTTAAAAAACTAATATATTCATAAGGAGGGATTCCGGTGGCACAGAATGTTGGGCGCGGAGGAAATATAAGATCTGCTGATTTAAACGGTATTAATTTATACCAGGAAAAGAAGAGAACTGTATATTATGATATTTTTACAAAAAACGGTTATATCATTAATAACGCTGAAGCGAGAACATATTTACTGTTCAGTGCCCGTTATGCCTTGGCAGCACTGGTTGGATGTCTGGTTTATTACATCAATAATAACCTGGTTATCTGTCTGGCTGTCGGCCTGGCTGTCTTGGTTGTCTTGGAAGTACTGTTCAGAAAGACTTACTTATACAAGTTACCTGAAATTAAGAATTATCAGAGACCAAAGAAGGCCGGCTACATTGCCGAAACTGCTGAGAAGGAATCTTATCTCCGTATCGTATTACTGATCATATGCGGTATCTTACTTGCATTAATGATCGCTTCAAATACCAAAAATGGAGTTTATAAGGATCAGTTATCAGTTGTATTGGCTTATGTTGTTACATTCGGTGCCCTGTTTGTGGCCATGTTAAATGTAGTGGCATTATTTAAGAAATTAAGAAACAAATAAGAGGGGATGTTATTATGGGAGCTCCTGAATATAAGGACATCAGTGAAATAAAGGAAAATGGAGAATTACTGACAAGAGTCAAGTTCAAACCTGTTCCATTATTCTGGATCGCATTTGGCGTAAGTCTGACAATGGCCATTGTCGGTTATGTCGTACCGCTTAAGTGGATATTTGTAGCCGGCGTGTTCGGCATATTCTATTCAATGTTCAACATCTTCAGCATTCCTGACAGATGGGTATGTTCAATCTATGATGATGCCATCCTGTTCTTCAGTGCAGAACCACAGCAGAGAGCATTCCGCGTTGATGCCAGAGACATCGTTGAATATAACATTGGTAAAAACGAAAAGGATTATCTGTATGTCCGTACCAAGAGCGGTGATGAATATAAGGCAAGATCTTACAGATTCAATAAGATAACTAAAGAAGCTTTACAAAAGGCTTTGCCTGGCAAAGAGACCGATGAAATAAAGGAACGCAGAACAAAACAATAAAAATGTCTCAAACGACACCGTTAATGTGTTAAAAAAAGTTGTAAGCGTTTGCATTATTTTAGTTGCAAATCAATTCCTAACGCATTATTATTTAAGTGTCTTTCAAACATTAAGCAGATAATAGGAGGGTAGAAAATGGAAAATACACTTAAGAGCCAAATCAAACCTGAATTAATGTTCCTGAACTACGAAGCTTCTGATAAGCTCGCATTACTGGAACAGATGTCAGACTGGCTGTTCGAACACGGCTATGTTAAAGAAGGTTTCAAACATTCTATCATTGAAAGAGAAAAAGTATATCCAACAGGATTAAAACTTGATTCAATTCAGTTTGCCATTCCGCATACTGATGCAGATATGGTTATTAATCCAGGCGTTGTCTTCATTCAGTTGAAGGACCGCGTCGAATTCACAGAAATGGCAACATTTGACAGCAAGGTTAACGCAAAGGTTATCTTCATGTTACTGTTGCACAAAGATGGGTCTCAGGTAGAACTGCTTCAGGACATCATCGCAAGATGTACTGCTGAAGGCTTCATTTCAAGCCTTGAAGAAGCAAAGAGTCCAGAAGAAGTTCTAGCTATTATAGGCAATGAATAGGAAGGAGATGAAAATCTAAGTGAAACGTATTATCGTTGCTTGTGGAAGTGGTGTTGCTACCAGCCAGACAGTTGCATCAAAGCTGAAAAGATTATTAGATCAGAAGGGCGTTAAAAATGCAGAAGTTGAAGCTATTAACATTAACTCATTAGACAGATATGTTAAGAGTGCAGACATTTACGTAGCAATTACACCTTTCAAACAGGATGATTTCCCAATTCCTGTATTCAGTGGTATGGCTTTCTTAACCGGATTTGGTCAGGAAGCAGAACTGAAGAAAATTATTGACGAGATCAATAAGTAATTCTTCGTTTATTATTTAGGGTTTTGTAGTATTAAAAAATAGAAAAGAAATAGAGAGGAAATTTTTATGCAAATTATTCAGGCTATCATTCAGCCAATTTTGAATGCTGGTTCAACAGTATTCGTACCATTAATCATGCTGATTCTTGGTTTAGTAGTTGGTTTAAGATTTAAGGATGCTTTAAACGCTGGTTTATTAACTGGTGTTGCATTCTGTTCAGTAAGCTTAGTTATGGGCTACATGGGCGACATCATCGGACCAGTTCTGGCTCCATTCGTTGAAAACACAGGTTTGGATCTGACTTACGTTGATGCAGGTTGGACAGTTGCTTCATCTATCACAATGGGTAACGTTGTTCCTTACTTCTCAGTATTCCCTATCACATTCGGTATCAACATTTTAATGTTAGTATTAAAGTGGACTGACACAATGAACGTTGACGTTTGGAACTACTGGGGCAAGGCTTATACTGCTTCATTAGTAGAATACTTCTCTGGAAGCTTAGCATTAGGTTTAGCCGTTGCTGCTATTCAGACTGTTATGGAATTAAAGACAGCTGACTGTATGGCTGCTTCATTCCAGGATGTTACAGGTATTCCTGGTATCACATCTACACACTGTATGTTCATGAAGGGTGCTCTGTTATACCCAGTTGACCAGTTAATCGCTAAGATCCCTGGCTTAGACAGAGAATTCAACATCGATACAATCAAGTCAAAAATTGGTGTATTAGGCGAAACTCACGTTGTAGGTTTCATCGTTGGTACAATCATTGCTTTATTCGCACGTTACAACTTAGCTGATGCTGCTACAGTAGGCGTTAAGTTAGGCGCTGCTCTGTTACTGTTCCCAAGAGTTTCTAAGATCTTCATGGAAGCTCTCGAACCAATCAGTGACCAGGCTGGTACATTCTTAAGAGAAAAGTTCAACGGAAGAGAATTAAACGTTGGCTTAGACTGGCCTTTCTTAGCTGGTCGTCCAGAAACATGGTTAGTTGGTTTATTAACAGTACCTCTGACAATCGTTTGTATGACATTCTTACCTGGCAACCACATTCTGCCAATCAATACAATTAACTTCACAGGCGCTGCACTTTGTGTATTAGTATACTCAAATGGTAACGTATTAAGAATGTTAATTTCATCAATCATCTTCTTACCATTGTATTATATAACAGCTAACTTCGCAGCTCCAGCATTAACAGCTTTAGCTTCAAAAGTTGGATTCCACAATGCAATCGTTGATGAATACGGTGGAAAATTAGCATTATTAGGTGACGATGCTCCATTCTGGAGATATGGCTGGGAAAAGCTGTTCTCTGAAGGCGGCACAATCATCGGTATTGTAGTATTAGTTGTTTACATGGCTGGATTCATTTACTTCTACAGAAGCATGATGAAGAGATCAGCTGAATTAAGAGCTAAGAAATAATAAGGCTATACAAATTTAATATCTAACTAACTGGAAGCCGAAAGACTTCCAGTTAGTATTATTTGGGAGTCAATTTGCGAAAGGAACTTATATGAGATATAAACATTTTGTTAACGCAGACATTGATGTTTCAGTATTGGGGGTAGGAACCTGGGCAATTGGTGGAGATGGATATGGAGAAGTCAATGACAAGGATTCCATTGAAGGCATCAGAACAATGCTTGATAATGGCGTAAACCTGATTGACACTGCTCCTGCTTATGGATCAGGATATGCGGAAAAGATAGTAGCTCAGGCAATTAAAGGTTACGACCGTTCCAAGCTCCTGATATCTACAAAAGTCGGTATCGGCAACACAACATTAAAATTCAGAAAAGGCGGCCAGGGCTTTGTCAGAGACAGTTCGTTTGACAACATTCTCTATGAATGTGAACAGTCATTACGCAGACTGGAAACTGATTACATAGATTTTTATTTCATTCACTGGCCAGATTACGATACTTCCTTTGAAGAAGCAGCCAAGGCTATGCTGCAATTAAAGAAGGAAGGAAAGATCCGCTACGTTGGAGTATCAAACTTCAGCAAAGAGCAAATCGAAGAGTTCAGCAAGTACTGTCAGATCGATGTCATTCAGCCACCATATTCCATGATGGTCAGAAAAAATGAAGAACTGATGAAATGGGCTTTGGAAAGAGGAATAGACAATCTGACCTATGGTTCACTTGGCGCCGGTATCTTAACCGGTAAGTACCGTGAAGTACCAACCTTTGGTCCTGGTGATCCAAGAAACGGTTTCTATCCATATTTCAAGGAACCGCAGTTCTCAAAGGTCATGAAAGTACTGGAAGTAATGGATAAGATTTCAGAAGAAACCAGTAAGCCATTAGCTGAGATAACACTGAACTGGACAACCCAGAAGGATTATGTTTCTACATCATTATGCGGTGTCAGAAATTCAAAACAGGCTTTACAGGACTGTAAGGCATTTGACTGGGAACTGTCAGAATTTAATATGTCAGAAATTGATGCTGCCGTTGAAAAATATTTGGATTTTGATGGCGCTGCACCAATAAAATAAATCAATAGAGGAGAATAAAATGAAAGTTAAGTATGTACATCCAGCTGATCAGGTAGTTGATTCAATGACACGTCTTTACAGCAGAAACATGACCACAATTACAGGTGGTAACATTTCTGTAAGAGACGAAAACGGTGATACATGGATCTCACCAACAAGATTGGATAAGGGCTACCTGAAACATGAAGATATCTGTGTATTAAGAGCAAACGGTGAATTAGAAGGCAGATTCAAACCTTCAATTGAATACCGTTTCCACTTAGGCTTATTGGATTACATTCCAGGCTGTACAGCAGTTATTCATGCTCATTGTCCAGATGCAACCGCATTCTGTGCCTTGGACAGATACCCAAATCTGAACCTGTGGCATGCATGTAAGGAAGCTTTCAAGCCTGAAGATTTAGGCAGAGTAGACTTCTTCACACCTGGTTCTGATGAACTGAAGGATGCCATCGTTGAACAGGGCAAACAGGGCAAGTCTGTTATTTTCATGAATAACCATGGTATCTTAGTAGGTGGCAAGGACATCTACGATGCCTGGGCAAAGATCGAAATGATTGAAAAGTTAGCTACAATCGACCTGATTTCTCACAGATTAGGACCTGTTAAGGAAATCGAAGGCGACTTGGTAAGCTATGCTCGTCCAATCGAAGTTAAGCCAGCTACATTCTGCACAGTTAAAGAAAGCATCATCCGTAAGCAGGTTGCTCACTATGCATGGCGTGCTTATAACAAGGGCATCATGTCAACAATCAGCGGCAGCTACAGTGCCAAGGTTGATGACAATTCATTCATCATTACACCTGCAGGCTGTGACTTCAAGGAAACAACACCTGAAGAATTAGTTCTGATCAGAGATGGCGTTGCTTATGGCGGCCAGCCAAATGAAGACTGGAAGATCCATGAACAGATCTATAAGAACAATCCTGGCTATACAGCTTGTTACATCGTTACTCCATTATATGGCATGGCATATGCATGTAATGAAACAAAGATGGACTTATCAATCTACATGGGCTTAAGAGGCTATTCTGGAATGAAGAGATTACCATACAACAGCACATTGGAAGAAGTAGTAGCTGCTATTTCACCAGAAAGAAGTGTTGCCATGGTATACAACCGTTTCTACATCGTTGCTACAAGAGATCCACAGAGATCATTCAATGAAATGGAATCTCTGGAAGACTTCGCAATGGTTGAAGCCAGAGCTGGTGTTCAGAACTGGAAGGGTTTGGAAATTCATACTGAAGGAGAGTAATAAATGGCTCTTGTTCAACTAACCTTTGAATCAAAGGCTTTGCATAGACAGACGACTATCAATGTCGTTCTGCCTATGGACAAGTACTATAAGAACCGTGATAATTATGTAGAGCATCCATTAAAGACCCTGTATCTGTTACATGGCTATAATGGAAACTTCACAGACTGGAATAATAATACCAGAGTTCAGAGATGGGCTGTTGAGAGAAACCTCGTATTAGTAATGCCTAGCGGCGACAACTCATTCTACGTTGATAAGCAGGGCGCTGACTATGGCAAGTTCATTGGTGAAGAACTGGTAGAAGTAACCAGACGTTTCTTCCATCTGTCCAGAAACAGGGAAGACACCTTCATTGGCGGCTTTTCCATGGGCGGTTATGGAGCTTTGAGAAACGGCATGAAGTACGCTGATACATTCAGTCATGTCATCTGCTTATCATCTGCCTGCGGCATGTTTGATAAGATAGGGGCTGAAAAATATGGCTCAGGCATGACTTCAGAAGATGATTTCATGTTATCACTGGAACAGTTCAAGGATACAGATCGCAATCCAGACGTGCTTATCGCAGATCTGGTTGAAAGAAAGAAAAATGATCCTGACTTTACCTTACCAAGGTTTTATGTAAGCTGTGGTCTTCAGGATGGCTTGATTGAAGACAACAGCAGATTCAGAGATAAACTGGTAAAAGCCGGTTTTGATGTAACCTATTATGAAGGTGAAGGCGGACATGAATGGTTCTTCTGGGACAGAGAGATCAAGAAGATATTTGATGATTTCCTGCCACTGGAAAAGAACTATAACGAAATATTCTATTAACACTGAAGGCGCTTTTAAAAGCGCCTTTCTGGAAAGGATGCACTAATATGTATAATAAGACAGTTATTGAACCGACAGTTAAAATGGAAGACAAACTCGAAAAGGTTACTCATGACTATTACTGTAACCGTAAGAGAGAAAAACTTGGCTATATCGGCCCAACCATCAGAGGTGTTGATGTTGGCGCTCACAGATACAGTGATATAAATCTTGACTATGTAACTCAGGACTTAACGACTGAAAAAGTAACATACAAGGACTTTGATTTTGGCGGTTACAAGGTAAGATGGTTCCGCCCGGAAAGTGTTGATGGCAAGGCAACCACCATTTTCTATGTTCATGGCGGTGGCTACATGACCGGAACAATTGAACGTTACAATCACATGAACAGCCGTCTGGCTGAATTGATTCACGGTAACGTTTTCCATATCGATTACACCTTGAGCCCTGAAGCATGTTATCCAACAGCCTTGCATCAGTGTTATCACGCCATTGAATGGGTTGTAAAGCACAGTGATGAATATCTGACAGATCCTGATAAGGTAGCCATCATGGGTGACAGTGCCGGCGGAAATGCCTGCGCAGCCTTACCGTTAATGGATAAGGAAAACAGATACATCAAGATGAACATTCTGTATTACCCAGCTGTTGACATGACTCATGAATCAGCCAAGAAGTTTGACTTAAGCAAGTTCGGCACAGATCTGACACCTATGGTTGAAGCCAGAGTAAAGAGTCTGATGAATACTGATGATTCAATGAACAGTGCTTACCTGCAACATGATGAAGATCCATATGATGAACTTATTTCACCTATATTTGCCAAGGATCTGAGCAATTATCCTAGAACAGTATGCTTCACTGCTGAATTCGACTTTTTGACATTACAGAGTGAAGACTTCTGTGACAGACTGGATGAAGCTGGCATAAAAGTAGATTATTACAAGTTTGCCGGTACATTCCACGGCTATCTTGACAGAGTTGGTTACTTTGAATCATCTGAAAAGAGCATGGAAATCGTCGCAAAGCATGTAAAGGAATTCTTTAATTAATTTAATCGAGAGGAAAGAAAAGACAATGAGTTATAAGGTATTACTGTTAAATGGCAGTCCACACGTAAATGGCTGTGTCGCAACGGCTTTTGATGAAATCGTAAAAGTATTAAATGAAGAGGGAATTGAAACCGAAATCATTCAGGTAGGTAGTAAGAACATCAAGGGTTGTGTTGCCTGCGGCTATTGTAAGAAAAACGGCAAGTGTGTCGCTGATGACCTGGTCAATGAGGTAGCCGGTAAGTTTGAAGAGGCTGACGGTTTAATCGTTGGCTCTCCTGTTTACTATGGTTCTCCAAATGGCACAATTCTTTCATTCATGGACAGACTGTTCTACAGCACCAGGTTCTCCAAGCACATGAAGGTTGGAGCAGCCGTAGTAAGTGCCAGAAGAGGTGGTAATACGGCATCATTTGATGTTCTGAACAAATACTTTACAATTTCCGGCATGCCGGTAGTTTCAAGTACCTATTGGAACCAGGTTCATGGCTTTACTGCTGAAGATGTAAAGAAGGATATGGAAGGCTTACAGGTAATGCGCAATCTGGCTCATAACATGTCTTTTTTGATCAAGGCAATTAATGACGGCAAGGACAAATATGGCTTGCCAACAGTTGAAAGAGGAGCTTCAACCAGCTTCCCTGACGGCAAGTAGCTGACATTGTCTAATCAAATCAATAGAAAAGAATAATCAAAAGTTTTAGAATAATCCTAATAATAAAAAACCTTAGTATTGATAATCAGTATTTAAGGTTTTTTCATAAAAAGGGAGGATCATATGAGCAAGCAGTATTTAGACAGTATTTATAAGTACATTGATGATAACAGAGACAATATCATTGAAGATCTTATCAAGGTATGCCGCATTGAAAGCGTAACTAATGAAGACTCTGACATTAAGCCATTCGGTCAGTCATGTAAGAACGTTCTTGATTACATGTTAGCTGTTGGTGATAAAGAAGGCTTCAAGACCGCAAACCACGAATACTATGTCGGCAGTATTAAGTATGACATCGGTAAGGAAAAGAGAATTGGCATCTTAGCTCATCTGGATGTTGTTCCGGCTGGTGAAGACTGGACAATAACTGAACCATATAACCCTATTATCAAGGATGGTTACCTGTTTGGCAGAGGCACAGGCGATGACAAGAGCGGTGCAATTGCCGGCTTATATATCATGAAGGCCTTCAGAGAACTGAATGTTCCAATCAATAACAACATTGAAGTTCTGTTAGGAACAAATGAAGAAACAGGAATGAAGGACATGGCTTACTATACAGCCCATTACCAAGCTCCTGAATTTACATTCGTACCTGATGCAGGATTCCCTGGCGCAGCTGGTGAATTCGGCCGCTTAAGATTCGTATTAACTTCACAGAAGAAGTTGTCAGATGATTTCGTTAACGCCTATTCAGGCAGTGCCTTCAACATTGTTCCAAATAAAGCAACTGTTGTTCTGAATAAGAATACTTCAATTGACTACAAGAGCCTGCCTGAAGACTTTGATGTTAATGAAACTGAAGAAGGAATTGAGATCATTGCCCATGGTGTTACAACACACGCCGCCGGTCCTGAAAGAGGCAATAACGCGATCAGAGTAATGACTAATGCCTTATTAAAGCTGGATGGATTAAGGGATGAAGACCGCAAGATCATTGAATTCATTGATAATGTCAATAATGATTACTATGGTTCATTCTTAGACATTGACAATACTGATGAAGTATCAAGGCAGACTGTATCTTCAGGTACAGTTCTGAAGTTCAATGACGGAAATATCGCACTTTTAAATGACTGCCGCTACTGTGTAACAGACAATGGTGACAGACTTGAAGAAAACATCAGAAAGAAAGCTGCTGAATGTGGTTATGATGTAACAATCGAAGAAAAGACCTATGGTTATCATCTTGATGTTAACGGACCAATCATTCAGACCATCAAGAAAGTATATCAGGAATTCTCAGGCAATACAGAACGCGAGATCTTAATTGGCAAGGGCGGTACATATGCCGGTGCCTTACCAAACGCTTTCGCAACAGGCTGTATCTATTCTGAAAACTGGGGTGAAAAGCCTGATTATCTGCCTGAAGGACATGGCAGTGCACACCAGCCTGATGAATTCATCAACATTGACAACTACATGAAGGGCATCAAGTTACTGGCCAACATGATTCTGGCAGTTGATGAAATCCTGTAAAACATAATTTATATTTAAAAAGGGGACTCCCCCAACTGGTGTGGAGTGAAAAAAAGAAGCACTAACTGGTGTGGACAGTAGCCATCAC
>JAFUCG010000091.1 GCA_017459795.1 Erysipelotrichaceae bacterium
ATGTTCCAGTGCTGGAGCAGACTGCCAGAGAAAATGATATACCATTCCATGCGATCCATATCGACAGCAGAGAGAAAGCACAGAATGCTCCGACTCCGATTACAAACTATGCGTTGTTTCATGACGGAGAATATATTACGAATGAGCAGATGAACGATAAAAAGTTCCTGAAGCTCGTGAATTCATAGGAGTCTCAGATGGCATCAACAAGTATCTGGATTTTGTTTTGGATCAATTATCAGAATTGGATGAAGTCAGCAGCCGGGCGATGATGGGAGAATACATTCTATATTATCGCGGAAAGGTGTTTGGAGGAATATATGATGATAGGCTTCTGGTAAAGCAGGTTCCGGCGGCGGTGAATCTGATACCGGATGCAGAGCTGGAATTGCCTTATGAAGGTGCGAAGGAGATGCTTCTGGTTGATGGTATTGATAATCAGGAGTTTTTATGTATGCTTATCAGGAGCATGTGGGAAGAACTGCCGGAGAAGAAAAGGAAGAATCCAAAGAAACCATAGATTTCGTGGCTGAGGATTCCAAAAGGGACAGTGTTCATATCAAGATAGCTTGAAAAAGGACGCAAAATCAGACGCAAAAAATACGTTTGATTTTGCGTCAGTACAGTGAAAAAACAGGCGGACAATTTGCCCGCCTTAAACATTACTTCTCTTCTTTTTTCTTCTTGCCTCTTTTAGGCTTTTCTTCTTCCTTTGCTTCACCAAACATCTTTTTCATTTCATCCATTCTCTTCTGTACCTTTTCAGCGAATTTACGTGGAATAGGATTTACTGAAGCATTGGCCAGCTGGTCAGCGAACTTGCTGACGAAGTTCAATGTGATCATGAATGAATCTGGGTCAAGGTGATCCATGTTGTCATGATGATTATGAATCTGAGCACCGCCTCTTGGCTGTAATCTGGCAAATGTACAGCTTGGTACACCGGCATTTGCGAAACTGCTTGAGTCAGAAGAGTACATGCCTAATTCAGTTGAAAGAGGGTAGTCCTCAATGTTAGCCAGATATTCAATGGCGTGTAATGTATCTTCACTGCATGAGCAGCACACGAATTCATAACCCAAAGTAACGCCGGTCATATCAAAGTTAATGTTGAATATATAATCCTTTAATTCATCCTTATGAGCTTCACAATACTTCTTGGAGCCAACCAGGCCAATTTCTTCTGAACCGCACCAGATGAATTTCATGGTTCTTCTTGGCTGATGTTCCTTAAAGTAATGCATGAGTTCCATGATGGTTACTGAGCCTGTACCGTTATCCCAGCTTCCCTTTGAATAAGGGACTGAATCATAGTGAGCACTGAAGGCCAGAACTTCATTTTTCAAGTCTGTACCTGGTATGGTAGCTACTACGTTATGTGAAGTACCCTTGGTATTTCTGGCTTTTAAAACCATTTTTACTTTGGTTGGCTTACTGCGGACAAGCTTTTCAGCATCATCAATGTGAATCTTGATACCTGGTAATTTATTGTCTTTTCCAAAGGCATTTGTTGGTCTTAATTCATGCTTGATACTGTCTTCTTCGTAGAAGTCACCGGCAATCATGATATAACCTAAAGCACCTTTTTCAACGATTTTCTTCATCATGTCAGGCATTACTCTGCCCTGTAATAAGACAATCTTGTCCTTGATATCTATTAAGTTGGCTTCCTTAACATTTTCAATGTATTTGAATCCACCGGTTAAACCATCTTTTGGTGTACTTGGTGTCTTACCGATTCCTATGACAGGATAACTGCAGTATTCAGGTTCCAGAACTTCCAAGGTAGCTTCAGATATTTTTGCTCCTTCAATTTCAAAGTCCTCAATAACTGCTTCAACGCCAGCTTTTTCTGCTTCTTTCTTTAAGATGTTGGCTGCTTTCAGTTCTTCCTTTGTACCGGCAACACGTACAAAGCTGATATCTTCTAATAACTTCCATGCACGATTTTTATCCATAATTATTTACCTCTGTTACTTGTTGATAATTATATCATTAGTAATTCTGCTTTTTCAAAACATTGACCTAACAAATGCATTGAATATTAGACAATAACATTGTACAATATATTCACCGAATGGGGCATTAGCGCAGCTGGGAGCGCGTATCGCTGGCAGCGATGAGGTCACGGGTTCGAGCCCCGTATGCTCCACCATAGAAAACACAGAGGTCGGATGACCTCTTTTTTGTGCCTTTTGGGGCTTTTTTCAGCATTTCCAGATGTTCGTGGAGTGATGATTTATGCATTACAACCGACTCTGAACAGGACTTTTTATGTTAGCCATCATTATTTGAGTTATAATATGAATATTAATGGGGTAATCTTATGAAGTTGAAAAAAGGGGTAAAGTTGTTTTTATGTGTTGTTGCGGTAATAGGAATACTTGCAGGATGCACAATTGTTTTCAATTGGTATCGTATCGATATCAAATTGGCAGGCGATAAGGAAGTAGTAAGCGAGTTTGGCGAAGAGTATGTTGATGAAGGAGCCAAGGTCAGAAAAGTCGCTGTATTATTCCCTCTTTTTGGCAGGGAATATGAATATAAGATTGACAATGGTGTTGACGTTAATAACATTGGCAAATATGAATATAAGTACTATGCAGACTTCAATGGCAAACATTATGAAGCGGTAAGAAATGTTGAAATAAAGGATACTGTTGGCCCAGTCATTACCCTGGTGAGTGATCCTGATGGCTATACATTACCTAATCACAGTTATGAAGAAGAGGGTTTCAGTGCCATTGATAAGCATGATGGTGATGTTACTGACAAGGTAGTCAGAACTGATAATGGTGATAACATTGTTTATCAGGTTACTGATTCATTTGGCAACAGTACTGAAGTGGTCAGAACAGTAGTGTTTGATGACCGAAATGCACCTGTAATTACTTTTGATGATTATAATTTTGTTCAGTTAGGCACTTCATTTGCCAATGAATATAAGGCAATTGATGATGCAGATGGTGATGTAACTGATAAGGTACAGGTTGAAGGAACAGTTGATGTAAATACAGCCGGTGAATATACCTTGAAATACAGTGTTTCTGATGCTTATGGTAATAAGGCAGAAATGGAAAGAGTAGTTAAGGTATTTGACTATGATCCTGACAAGGTCATATTCATGACATTTGATGACGGCCCTGGTCCTTATACGGATCGTCTTCTGGATATACTGGCTAAATACAACATTAAGGTTACTTTCTTTGTAACACATGTATATTCAAATTATGAAGACTGCATTAAAAGGGAATATGAAGAAGGACATGCCATAGGTGTACACAGTTATACCCACAACTATGCAACAGTATATCAGAGCCCTGAAGCCTATTGGGATGACTTCAATAAGATGAACGATGTAATTGAAAGGCAGACCGGTCACAGAGTCAAAATCTTCCGCTTCCCTGGAGGTTCAAGCAATACCGTATCATTCAATTACTGCGATGGCATAATGAGTACTCTGGCTGCTCAATCAAAAAGTAAAGGTCTTACATATTTTGACTGGAACGTTGAAAGCGGTGATGCCGGAAGAACAACAGATCCTGATGAAGTTGTAGAAAATCTGAAGAACGGTGTTTACTGGCACAGCGTTTCCGTTGCTCTGTCACACGATTCTTTGGAATATACGGTTGATGGAATAGAAGAATTCTTCAAGTGGGCATTGGAAAACGGTTATACATTCATGACACTTGATGAAAACAGCCCAACTGCTCATCATGGCATCGCAAACTAAGGAGAATTGATGAAAAAATTTCTGATTATAGCTGGCAGCGTCTTCTGCATTTACGGAATCATAATTCTGGGGATACTCTGGTTTTATGGGTTATTCAATTACTTTTTCCTGTGCCTTGGATTATTGACACTGGCATTAGGCTTGTCATGGGATAAGTTCAGTAAGAAGTGTAAGAAGGTAATAACAGGTCTGATCATTGCACTAAGTCTGATATTCTGTTGCGTAGAAGGAGTAATAATATCTCACGCTGTAAAACAACCTATAAAGAACGCAGATTATGTAATGATCTTAGGGTGTAAGGTAAATGCCAGTGGACCGTCAGTTGATTTCAGAGCAAGAATAGAAGCAGCCTACCGCTATCTTATTGATAACCCGGAAACAATGGTAATTGCGACCGGTGGGCAGGGAACTGATGAAAGGATGTCAGAAGCACTCTGCGCAAAAAACTATCTGATTGATAAAGGAATATCAGAAGACAGAATCCTGCTGGAAGACAAGAGTACCAATACTGTTGAAAACCTCCGTTTTACAAGAAGTATCCTGGAAAACAGAGGCGAAGATGTTGAGGAATGCAGCGTAGTTATTTCCTCTGCTTCATATCACTTATGCAGGGCAGAATTCATTGCCGGCAAACAAGGCTATGGTAATGTCTATGGTATAGGCAGTAATGGATTAGTGATTCTGATGCCGCATTATTACACCAGAGAATTCTTTGCCTTTGTTAAAGATTTTGTAGTATTAAGTTTAAGATAAGAAAAGATAGCCGCAAGGCTATCTTTCTTAAAGAATAACTTCTATGTTGTGAGCTTTTCCATCTTGTGGTAATGGGAGGGAAAATGGAGACGATTTACCATCAAGGAATAACTCTGATTTATCAGTTAAACGGAAGCTGTTTGAACCGTCGATATTAACGTTCAGTATTGTACCGTTAACCTTAAGAACATAATTGAAGTGTTTACGGTTTAATATCGGTGATAAGGTAATTGTGTTACCGTCTATATCGAACCCACAGGCTTCATATAAGGCTAAGGTGAGCCATGAAGCAGTTCCTGATAGAATTGGA
>JAFUCG010000092.1 GCA_017459795.1 Erysipelotrichaceae bacterium
CAGGCCGCCTGGATTGAGACTGTCTTAAGATTACTAAGCATCATCATTGTTTTATTGTTAGTAACCAGAAGCCAGCATCTTTCAAGTGACATGATCTGGATCCTGTTAATAATAATTGAACCGGTATTCGGAACGGCCTTATATCTTTTTCTGGGGGCTGATCTATTCATGAGCAAGACCTTCAGAAATATCCTGATTGAAACTCAGAAAGCAGAGAAGAACTATGTTCAGGATAAAAGAGTGCTTGAAGAAATGTACAGGGAAGCCCCTGAATACAAGGGACAGTTCAAGTACATTGCGGAAAGTAATAACTTCCCGTTTTACCGTAATGAAGGTTTTGACTATTATCCATTAGGTGATGATGGTTTCCCGGTAATGCTGGAGGAATTAAGAAAGGCTGAGAAATTCATTTTCCTTGAATATTTCATCATTGAAGAAGGAAAGATGTGGAATTCCATTCTTGAGATCTTAATGGAAAAAGCCAAAGCTGGGGTTGAGGTCAGAGTAATGTATGATGATCTGGGCTCTATTGGTACTTTATCAGCCAGCTATACCAGGCAGCTTGAGAGTAATGGAATAAAGGCTGTTACCTTTAACAGAATAAATCCAATCATTAATATCATCATGAATCACCGTGACCACCGTAAGATAATGGTAATTGACGGTAAGGCTGCTTTCTCTGGCGGTGTTAATCTGGCAGACGAATACATTAATGCCTATGAAAAGAACGGTCATTGGAAAGATAACATCATTAAGGTAAAGGGCAGGGCTGTCTGGTCATATACAGTAATGTTCCTTACTAACTGGAATGCCTTACGCCATGAGGATGATGACTATACTGTATTTAAGCACGACTTCTCCAATGAGAATAATGAAACTGACGGCTTCATTGCTCCTTATGGTGAAACACCACTGGACAATGATCTGACCAGTCAGAACATCTATCTTAACATCATCAATCAGGCTAATGATTACGTATACATCGCTACGCCATATCTGATAATCGATACGGAAATGGTCAATGCACTTATCTTGGCAGCCCAGAGAGGTGTTGATGTCAGAATCATAACACCTGGGGTACCTGATAAGAAAATCGTATGGCGAATAACCAGATCATATTATGATGAACTCATTAACGGTGGGGTAAAGATAGTTGAATATACTCCGGGCTTTGTCCACTGTAAGGTGTTTGTCAGTGATGATACCATCGCAACGGTAGGTACCATCAATCTGGATTACCGCAGTCTGTATCTGCACTTTGAAAACGGAACCTATCTGCAGGGCTCCAAGAAGGTCATGGACATTAAAAAAGACATGCTTGATACCATGGCGAAGGGCAAGTATGTCGGGGCTGATGACTTCAAGATGGGCTTATTCGCAGAATTCATCATTTCAATAATAAAGCTGTTTGCTCCATTAATGTAAAGTAAAGGACCGGTTAACCGGTCCTTTGTACTTTCTTACTTCTTAGCTAATAAATCCTTGATTTCAGTTAATAACTTAACTTCATCACTTGGTTCAGCTGGTGCTGGCTCTGGTGCTGGTTCTTCAGGCTTAGCCATTTTTCTCTTAGCAGCGTTGATTGACTTAATCAAAGTGAATAAGCATAAAGCTGTTAATAAGAATGTGATGACTGCGTTAATGAAGTTACCGATTAAGATACCGTTTTCTCCGCCGATTCTCATTTCTGAGAAGTCAATTGTGCCACCGAATAACAAGCCAAGAGCTGGTGTGAAAATATCAGCTACTAAAGATCCAACGATCTTGTTGAAGGCGCCACCTACGATAACACCAACAGCCATATCAATTAAATTACCGCCAATTGCGAATTCTTTGAATTCTTCAAAAAACTTTTTCATAATATTCCTCCTTAACTATATTTTGATTTTAGCATTATTGAACCCTGATTTCTACAAGGCCACCTCAAAAATGTGTTATACTAAATTGAAAATGCGCCAGTAGCTCAATTGGATAGAGCATTTGATTCCGATTCAAAAGGTTGCGGGTTCAAGTCCTGTCTGGCGCGCCAGGAGTTAACAATGAAATATAAGGCAGTCATATTCGATTTGGATGGAACATTATTAGATACTTTACAGGATCTGGCAAACAGTACCAATCATGCGTTAGAAGTAAACGGCTTACCGCAGAGAAGCCTGGATGAAGTCAGACAGTTTGTCGGCAACGGGGTAAGAAGATTAATGGAACTGGCAGTCGGTAATAATGAAACTGATTTTGAAAAGGTGTTTAATGACTTTAAACAGCACTATGCCATACATTGTAATGACTATACCAAACCGTATGAGGGCATATTTGAATTAATATACGAGCTTAAGAAAAGAGGCATCAGCTGTGCCATAGTTTCCAATAAGGCCCAGTTTGCGGTTGATGAATTAAAGGAACTGTATTTTAAAGGCATACTGGATGTTGCCATAGGAGAAAAAGAGGGCATCAGAAAGAAGCCTGCTCCTGATACTGTCGAAGAAGCTTGCCGGCAATTAGGTGTTAAGCTTGAAGATTGCGTCTATGTAGGTGATTCAGAAGTTGATATCCTTACCGCGCAAAATTGTAGAATTGACTGTATTTCAGTAACCTGGGGGTTCAGAAGCGTTGAATCTCTGAAGCAGAATGGGGCAACAGTGCTCTGTGATGAACCAGCTGACATATTGAAGGTGATTGAACAATGACATTAAAACTGGTACGTGGTGACATTACGAAGATGAAGTGCGACGCCATCGTTAACGCTGCCAATGAATGGCTGCGTGAGGGTAGCGGGGTTTGTGGTGCCATTTTTGGTAAGGCAGGCTCAGCCAAGCTTACGGAAGCCTGTAATAAGATAGGACATTGTGATACCGGCAAGGCCGTTATTACACCTGGCTTTGATTTATGTAAGTACATAATTCATGCGGTTGGTCCAATTTACCAGGGCGGTAATAATGATGAGGAAAAGCTTTTAAGAGGCTGTTACCGTAATGCCTTGGAATTGGCTAAGGAAAATGGCGTCGAATCCATTGCCTTCCCGGTTATTTCCTCAGGCATATATGGTTATCCTAAGGATGAGGCAATAAGTGTTGCCAGCAGTGAAATAGAGCAGTTCCTTAATGATAATGAAATGACCGTTTATCTGGTCTTCTATGATGCCAAAAACTTTATAAGCAGCTCAAAATCAATCGTAGCAGTTAAAAGGTATCTGGACGTTAATCTTGTTGAACACAATAAAGGTCTTAACAGCATCCCGGCTCCTTTGTTAAGCATTAAGCAAAAGAAGAAAGAACTGGTTACTGATCAGGCTATACCATATGAGCGTAAGCTGAAGGATCTGGTCAATGACGTTGATGAGTCATTCTCTCACATGTTATTAAGACTTATCGATGAGAAGGGCATGAGTGATGTTGAAACATATAAAAGAGCCAACATTGATAGAAAACTCTTTTCCAAGATCAGAAGCAACAGTGACTACAAGCCTTCCAAGGCAACGGTTCTCTCTTTCTGCATTGCTCTTAGGCTTTCCAGAGATGAAGCCATTGACTTGTTGGAAACAGCCGGCTTTGTCTTGTCACGCAGTAATAAGACAGATCTCATCGTAGAATATTTCCTTATTGAGAATAACTATGACATCTTTGATCTGAATGAAACGCTGTTCCACTTTACCGGCGCAACATTGTAAATGTCGCTTCGCTGGCGACCGTTAGATAATGAATAAATGATATCCTCTGTTTGTAAAGAAATGGAGGATATTTTAATGAAAAACAATGTAACGGAATTAGTATTTGTCTTAGATCGCAGCGGTTCAATGGCCGGCTTGGAAAAGGATACCATCGGTGGTTTCAACAGCATGCTTGCCAAGCAGAAGAAAAATGAAGGAAAGGCCTATCTGACAACGGTCCTCTTTGATGACAGATATGAACTGCTCTATAACAGAATTGACTTGGCTAAGGCACGCTCTATTACCGAGGACCAGTATTATGTCAGAGGCGCTACGGCCTTATTGGATGCCGTAGGCTATACCATTCAGAAAATAAAGCATGAGAAGGCAGAGGGCAGTAATGTGATCTTTGTGATCACTACTGATGGTTATGAAAATTCCAGCCATGAATACACCTACGCAAAACTGAAAGAGCTGATTGAAAAGCAGAAGAAGGAAGGCTGGGAATTCATCTTCTTAGGTGCCAACATCGATGCTAGGGAAACAGCCGGCAAGTTTGGGGTAAATGCGGACAGAGCAGCCAACTTCATGAATGACTCCCAGGGCATCATGAACAACTACGCCACTCTTGATAAGGCCATTAAGGAGTTCAGGGCAACAAGGAAAATTGATGCTGAATGGTCCAAAGAAATTGACGCAGACTACGCAAAAAGGCATTAAAATTGACTAAAAAAGTAATGTTTGTTAAAATATTAACAAGGATTACTGGAGAATAAGCATGAATTACTCAGTAATTCATGCTTATTTATTAACCCTTAGATTGTGAGGACAGACAGATGAGCCCAAGAGGGAATAAGAGTGTTAAGGCAAATAATCTGAGTGTTACGCAAGAACAAGTGAAGAATTTACTTTACAAGACAGTAAAAATCACGTATCATAACAGGGGTAGGGAAATAAGTGATGTCGGTGTAATAACCGCTGCCTTCGGTAACATCTTTACATTTGAATATGAACGTAAGGGACAGAAGTTTAAATCTTCATTTACGTACTCAGATGTCATGACCGGTGGAATCAGTTTAGCACCTGCCGAAGAGTAATAGGCACCAGTGGCGGAATAGGCAGACGCGTACGTCTCAGACGCGTATGATGAGAGTCGTGTGAGTTCAAGTCTCACCTGGTGCACCAATATGAAAATAAACGGGTTTAATTGATACGTACCCTGTCAAGTAGACAGAGGAAATAATTAAATCTCAGTGTATTTGATAACCATCTGTAATTATAGATTTCTGTGATACAGATGGTTTTCTTGTTCAGGCAGATGCTACCCGTGCTTTCAACTGTGCTATGTGTTCCCAGTAACGTATGTACTTAGGATTGTCCGCAATTGGAAAACTAGCTTTATTCTCATTAACCAGAGCTTCTTTTCTGACCTGTCCGGCAGTCTTACCCTTAAAGCGTCGCTGCGGATAAAAGTTAATGTAATAATCAGTGGCTTTATAAACAGCTTCAATCAGTTCTTCTTTTGTCTTTATGTTCGGATATAAGACTTGCA
>JAFUCG010000093.1 GCA_017459795.1 Erysipelotrichaceae bacterium
GCTTTTATGAAGGAGGTTGGACAGGAATTCAAAAACAGATTTAATGATTGTGAAGTTACAAAAATACTGACAGTGGAAGCATCTGGCATCGCTATCGGTTGCGTTACTTCACAATTTTTTAATGACTGTCCGGTAGTTTTCGCCAAAAAAGGGCATGCCAAGAACATGAGTGACGATGCCTATCATGCATCATTACACTCATACACCAGAGGCACTGACTTCGTCATCTCTGTCTCTAAGAAGTACATTGGCAAGAATGACAAGGTTCTCATCGTTGATGACTTCCTGGCAAATGGAGAGGCATTAAAGGCTTTAATGTCAATTGTTTCTCAGGCAGGAGGCGAATTGGTAGGCTGCGCTATCGTAATTGAGAAGGCCTACCAGCCAGGTGGCGAATTAATCAGAAGCCAGGGCGTACGTGTAGAGTCTTTGGCACGCGTAAAATCTATGAGTGTTAAAAACGGAATTGAATTCTGTGAGTAGGATGGGCTACGACCGAATTCAATTCTTTATTTTAGGTAATTAAGGTGCTTGACCTTTAATTATAAGAAGCGAGAGAAATGGGAGGTAAAAAAATGAAAAAAATTCTTTCTCTGGTAATGGCTTTATTTTTAGTTCTCGGTTGTTTAACCGGATGTTCTTCTGAACAGAAGCCAAGTGAGGGTGGCGAGCCTGAAAAGCAGACCAAAATCGGTATCATCTTAGTTGGTGACGAAAACGAAGGTTATACATATGCTCATATGGTAGGCATTCAGGAAGCTCAGAAGGCTAACGGCTTAGATGACAGCCAGATCATCTGGAAGTACACAATCGGTGAAACACAGGCTTGTTACGATGCAGCAGTTGACTTGGTTGAACAGGGTTGTACAGCAATCTTCTCTAACAGCTATGGTCATCAGCAGTTCATGCAGCAGGCAGCCAGCGAATATCCAGAAGTTCAGTTCGTTGCAGCTACAGGTGATACAGCAGCATTAAGCGGCTTATCAAACTTCGCAAACGCATTCACAAACGTTTATGAATCACGTTATGTTTCAGGTATCGTTGCTGGTATGAAGTTAGCTGAATTAGAAGCTAACGGTCAGATTCCTGCAGAAAGCTACAAGGACGGCAAGGTATTAATCGGATATGTTGGTGCTTATCCATACGCAGAAGTAGTTTCTGGTTTCACAGCATTCTTCTTAGGCGTTAAGTCAGTATTCGAAAATGTTACCATGGAAGTTATCTATACTAACTCTTGGTTTAACTTAGTTGCTGAAGGCGAAACAGCTAACACATTAATGGCAGACCACTGTGTCATCATTGGCCAGCATGCAGACTCTACAGGTGCTCCTGCTGCAGTTGAAGCAGCATTAGCTAACGGTACAGTTGCTTACTCAGTTGGTTACAACATTGACATGTTAGAAGCTGCTCCAAACGCTGCTTTAACTTCTGCAACAAATAACTGGGGTGTTTACTACACATATGCATTCGGTCAGGTAATCAAGGGCGAACCTGTTGCTACTGACTGGGCTGAAGGCTATAAGACAGGTGCTGTTGCAATCACAGCTTTAGGTCCTAACTGTGCTCCTGGCACACAGGAAGCTGTTGACAAGGCTATCGCAGCTATCAAGTCTGGTGAATTACATGTATTCGATACAAACAACTGGACATTAAACGGTGAACATTTATCAGAATTAAAGATCGACTTAACAGGCGACTTTGATACAGATGATGCAGAAGACAAGAACGCTATCTTCGATGGCTACTTCCATGAATCAGAATTCAGAAGTGCTCCATCATTCAGCGTAATCATCGATGGCATCTTCGAAAAATAATTCAGTAATTATTTATTAGTATTTGAATGTATTAGGTAGGTGAGGGAGATTTTTCTTCCTCACCTATAGACATAGAAAGGTTTGATGACATGGATAACAATTGTGCAGTTCAATTAACAAACATCACCAAATCATTTGGCCCGGTAGTGGCAAATGAGAACGTATCCTTTGATATCAGAAAACACGAAGTTCTCGCCTTACTGGGAGAAAATGGCAGCGGTAAAACAACCATTATGAACATGTTGGCTGGCATTTACTATCCTGACAGTGGTGAGATTTACGTTAACGGTAATCTGGTTTCAATTAAGGATCCTAAGGATGCCTATGCCTTAGGTATTGGCATGATTCATCAGCACTATAAATTGATAGATGTTTTTTCTGCTTTAGAGAATATCGTCTTAGGTTTAAAGGCTGAAGGGAAAAAAGATTTATCAATGGCCAGGGAAAAGGTTTCTGAGATCTGTTCAAAGTACGGCTTTGAAATGGATCTGGACATGAAGGTCTATGACATGACTGTCTCTCAGAAACAGACTCTGGAGATCATCAAGGTTTTATACAGAGGCGCTGACATCCTGATTCTGGATGAGCCAACCGCTGTATTAACCCCACAGGAAACAGCCAGACTGTTTAACATTCTGCGTAACATGAGAGATGATGGCAAGGCCATCGTCATCATTACTCATAAGTTAAATGAAGTAATGGAGATTTCTGACAGAGTTACCATCTTAAGAAAGGGCCAGTACATTGGTACCGTCAATACCGCTGAAACCAATCCTCAGCAGCTGACGGAAATGATGGTTGGCGAAAAGATCACTCTGGATATTAAAAGAGACCTGGTTGAAGAAAAGAATCTGAGACTTGAAGTAAAGAATCTTACTGTCATCAATAATGAGAACAAGAGAGTTGTTGATGATGTTACCTTTAACCTGTACAGTGGGGAAGTATTAGGCATTGCCGGCATTTCCGGTTCAGGTCAGAAGGAATTACTGGAAGCCATCATGGGCTTACAGAAATGTGAACCTGGTTCATCAGTAGTGTATTATTCAACTGCCCATGGCGTTCATGAATTAGTCGGTTTAAGCACTCAGGAAATCATTCAGCATGGCCTGCACTTGGCCTTTGTTCCGGAAGACAGATTAGGCATGGGCTTAGTCGGTAACATGGGCATGACTGATAACGTCATGTTAAAACGTTACAGAAAGGGACCTGGTCCATTCCTGCACCGTGAACAGCCTCATCAGACTGCCGTTAAGATCAAGGAAGAACTTGACGTTCAGACTCCTGATCTGGAATACCCGTTAAGAAAGCTTTCTGGCGGTAACGTACAGAAGGTATTAGTAGGAAGAGAAATCAATAACAAGCCTACCGTATTAATGACTGCCTATGCCGTAAGAGGTTTGGACATCAATACCTCATATGCCATCTACAATCTGTTAAACGAACAGAAAAAGCGTGGCGTAGCAGTAGTATACGTTGGTGAAGATCTTGACGTATTATTAGCTTTAAGTGACCGTATCATGGTTCTGTGTAACGGCAAGGTAAACGGCATCCTGGATGGCAGAACAGCCAATAAGGAAGAAGTCGGATTATTAATGACTCATCTGAAGGAAGGTGAATAGCATGGAAAACAAACAACCATTCATCAGAATCAGAAAAAAAGATGACCGTCCTCTGTGGCAGCAGATCCTGATCAAGGTAATTGCGATCATCATTGCTCTGATCATTTCAGCATTATTCATTAACTTAATTACCAAACTGAATCCTATTAAGGTATATGAATCAATGTTCAGAGGAGCATTCAGTACAACAAGAAGAATCTGGATCACCATCAGAGATACGGCGTTACTGTTAAGCATTGCCGTTGCCCTGACCCCGGCTTTCAAATTAAAATTCTGGAACACCGGTGCTGAAGGTCAGATTCTGGTAGGCGGCTTGGCTACCGCAGCCATGATGATCTACTTTGGTGACAAACTGCCTTCTGCAGTAATACTTATCTGTTCAATGGTATTGAGTGCTTTAGCAGGTGCCCTATGGGGTTTCTTACCAGCCTTATTCAAGGCAAAATACAATACAAACGAAACTTTGTTCACCTTGATGATGAACTACGTTGGCATTCAGCTGGTTGAATTCTTCGTAGACGTATGGGATAAGAAACAGTCTCACAGTGTCGGTGTCATTAATCCGAACACTCAGGCCGGCTGGTTCCCATCTGTTTTCGGTCAGCAGTATATTCTTAACATTATCATCGTTGCGGCAGTAACCATATTTGTCTTTGTTTACTTGCGTTATTCAAAGCATGGCTATGAAGTAGCCGTAACTGGTGAAAGTGAAAATACAGCCAGATATACCGGTATCAATGTACCGGGCGTCATTATCAGAACCATGCTGATAAGCGGTGCAATCTGTGGTCTGGCAGGCTTTACTGAAGTTGCCGGTATCTCACATACCATTTCAACAAAGACTTCCGGCGGCCGTGGTTTTACCGCCATCATAGTTACCTGGCTGGCAAAGCTGAATCCGATCATCATGGTTATCTATTCATTTTTGATCGTATTCCTGGATAAGGGTGCCATTCAGATCGCCAGTGACTTCAACTTAAATGAGTACGCTTAAAAGATCATAACCTGTATCTTACTGTTCTTTATCCTGGCAAGCGAGTTCTTTACAAATTATGAAATAGTCTTCAGACACAAGGAGGAACACTAGTATGACACTTGATGTAATTATCGCCTGGATTACCGCTGCCATTACTTTTGGTACCGTAATCATGTTCGGTTGTATCGGTGAAACTCTGAATGAAAAAGCAGGAGGCTTGAACCTTGGTACTCCTGGCATCATGATGCTGGGTGGTATTGCTTCATTAGCCGGCGCCTTCTTCTATGAAAGAAGCACACCAAATCCTGTACCAATTGTCTGTGTACTTATCTCACTTATAAGCTGTCTGGTCGTAAGCGGCTTAGCCGGCTTATTGTATGGCTTCTTAACCATTACCCTGAGAGCTAATCAGAACGTTACCGGTCTGACTTTAACCATCTTCGGTAATGGTATCGCTAATTTCTTTGGCGGTTCATTGGTTAAGTTATCTGGCGGTGTAGGCCAGATCAGTGTAGCAGCCACCTCTAAGGCTTTTAAGGCCACCATGCCGTTTATTTCCAGTAACCTGGGTATTGTTTCACAGTTATTGTTTAAGTACGGCTGGCTGACCTATGTGGTCTTAATAATGGCATTTGCAATGCAGTACTTCTTCAATAAGACCAGAACAGGTCTGAACTTGAGAAGTGTCGGTGAAAATCCTGCTACGGCAGATGCAGCCGGCATCAATGTTACAAAATACAAATATGTAGCCAGCTGTCTTGGCGCTGCCATCAGCGGTCTTGGCGGCCTGTACTATGTAATGGACTACGTCAAGGGTACCTGGTCTAACGACAGTGGCATTGAATCATTGGGTTGGTTAGCTGTTGCCTTAGTTATCTTTACAAGCTGGAAACCAAAGAACGCAACCTGGGGAGCTTATCTGTTTGGCTTCTGTTACTGGATCTACCTGTACATTCCTGCCGGCATTAACAATGCCTTGATGAAACTGTTCAATGTCAGCAGAACAACATACATGCAGAACCTTTACAAGATGATACCTTACATCGTAACCATCATTGTACTGGTATTGGTAAGTTCAAAGAAGAAGAGGGAAAACCAGGCACCGCAATCTCTTGGTATTTCCTACTTCAGAGAAGAAAGATAGTAATGAACGTCTGTTAATACAGACGTTTTCTTTTGGCTAAGGGCAGGGGTTATGTAATATAATGGTTGTGGGAGTTTGTTATGAAGTTTTTTACCAGCAATGAAAAACCAACAGTTAAAGGCCTTATAATCGCAACAGTCCTGTTGCTGATTGCGGAACTGGCCGTTTTACTGTGCCTGAAAGATAACAAGGTTTACGTTGCCGGTTATCTTTTTGAATACTATCTGATATCTGTTTGGATCATGTTGATGTTCATGGCTAAGAAACAGATAAACTATAATCCCTATACTCATAATACGATCATGTACATTGGCTTTGGCATATTTGCCTTAATCAACAGTATTGCCAATGCGCTTATTCTGATTGGAATGAATAATGATCCTGAGGCAATGAACTTAGTCAGCATCTTTGGTGCAATAGCTTATTCCATGACAAATTTCTCCTGGATAGTTGCGCCTTTCCTACTGATATTCTCCATTTTGCTGGCAGTCAGTAACATTCAGCTGATACGTAAGGAGGGATACAGATTTGTAAATCTGCTGGGCTTAATACTGAGTTTCATGATCGTCGGTGGATTTGTCTTTCTGTGGTGGTTAACTTATTATACAAGCGGAAGTCAGTTTGAAGTATTCATCTCAGAACTTATTTACAATGTCTTATATGCCATCTATGTTTATTTTGTATGCATGTTACTTGGCTCGATTATTACCAATGTCATTGTTTCTCACCACATCCCGGAGGCTGATAAGGGCTTTATCATAATATTAGGCTGCGGCATGAGAAAAGACGGTACTCCAACACCTTTGTTAAGAAGCAGAATAGACAGGGCAATAGAGTTCGCCAGATATCAGGAAAGAAAGAGCGGTAAGCTCATAAACTTCATTCCATCTGGAGACCAGGGCATTGATGAAATCATTTCGGAAAGTCAGTGCATGAAGAACTACCTGATGCAGCAAGGCATTAGTGAAGACAGAATTCTATTGGAAGAAAGATCGACAACTACGGCCGAAAACATGCGTTTCTCAAAGGAAATAATTGATGGTATTGATCCAAATGAAAAAGCCGCCTATGCGACTAATAACTATCATGTATTAAGAAGTGGTATGTATGCCGTGGAGAATGGCTTAAAGGCAGAAGGAATAGGTGCGAAAACCAAGTGGTACTTCTGGCCTAATGCGGCTGTAAGAGAATTTGTCGGCATGATAACCCGGCATAAGAGATTACAGATCGCTGTCATTACATTCATAGTAGTATTCTACAGCTTCATGATCTGGATGTCATATTATGGCATCTACCTATTCGACAGGGGATTCTAATTCAATTACTACCAGTTCAGGTTTATTATTGATCCTGAATGGAAACTGTAAACCGCCAATGCCTCGGGAAATGATTTCCGAGGTATTGTTTTGTTCGTGGATACCTGCGTAGTACTTTGGTAAGATTCCCTGATTAGGGGCATATAAACCGCCAATCAGAGGCAATATGAACTGTCCGCCATGAGCATGTCCGGTAAGTACCAGATCAAAGTCTGTATCGCAATATAATTCAAAGTATTCAGGGCGGTGTGATAAGAGAATGTTATAGTAGCCGGCATAAACCGGTAAGTATTCCAATGATCCTTTCATGTAGTTTTCCGGTAATTCACCTCTGGACTTACCGCTTCTTCTTGGATCGCAGATGCCGGTAATGATGATGTTGTTTTCTTCCAGCCTGATGGAGTTACCATTCAGTATGGTAATGTCATAGTGCTGTAATAAGCTTAAGACATCTTCATTATCGCTTAAAAGTCTTTCTTCATGGTTGCCGGTAATGAAATACATTGGGGCAACATCATGAATGGCATTAAGGAACATGGCAACGGATTGTCTGTCTAACTGACGTGAATCAAACAGATCTCCGGTAATGACGATGACATCCGGGTCTTCACTAATTATCTGGTCAATGAGCTGACTTCTGATGTTTTCATTTCTGGTATTATGAAAATCAGATATCTGAACGATCTTCAGATCTTCACTTATCTTTTCATTAGTGATTGGATAACGGGTCACTGAAAGAGTATTATTCACCTTATGGAGATAATACGCAAACAATAGCACTGATACCAAAAGAATGAAATAAAGCATAGACTGTTTCCTTTCACAATAACATTATAACATCAGTTAAAAGATAGAAAAAAGCCATGATCTTAATTGAACATGGCTTTGTATGTTGATTAGTCCTTAACGTCCTGTACCAGGTAAGTAGGGTAGTTTTCCTTGATGGTATTGTATACATCAATGTCATATACCGTGAACTTGTGATCCTTGAAATAGTTGTAGTAAACTGTTTCACTGGTCTTTTCCTGGTCCTTTAATTCAGAGATGAAGTCATCTTTCATCTGCTGAATGTTTGTGTTAGTAATCTGAACGATGTAGTAGGCATTTCCTGAGTTAGCCTGAATCAGATCAGATAATGTCGGTGTTGTGCTGGTTGATAAGAACTGTAAGACATTATAGTCAAGTGTTGAATTATTAGCTAACAGATATAATGTTTCTTCAGCAGAGGTCTTTCTGTCACTGTACTGTTCAGCTACTTCTTCAAAGCTCTTGCCGGCCTTGATTTCTTCCAGAGCCTTTCTGCCTTTTTCAGCAGCTGCTTCAATTCCTGAGGTGCCGTCAAGATAGATCATCTTGGCCTTTACAGGTCTGTATTCATCAACGAGCTTGTCAAAGTTGTCTTCGATGTACTTGTCGATCAGCTTTTGAGCCTTAACTGTTGATACACAGTAGTCCATGAAGTCTTCTGGTGAAGTATAGCCATATGTCTTTAAGCCTTCTTCAAAGTCAACGCCTGTAGCTTCGATCTGAGCCTTGTAGTTATCATAGATCTTCTGGGCTTCACTCTGGATGTCGCTTGTTGTTTCGATTTCATCGTTGGCAATCTGCTTCATCGCCAGGTTGACGATGGTGTTACCGGCGTCATCCTTCATCATTTCGTTGTAGATGTCACCCTTGGTAACGGTTGTGTTTCCAACCTTGATGATGGTCTTGTTCTTATCAGATACTGTAGCGGTTGCGTCAGTGCATCCGGCTAATAATGCGACAGTTACTAAACTTAATAATGCGATCTTAACTAATTTCTTCATAATTAATTGCCCTCGCTTTCGTTTACGTTCATGTGATCCTTGATGATCTTTTCAACTTCTTCATCACCATAACTTACGCCTAATTCTTCGGCCTTCTGCCACATTACCTTGTTCTGTAAGCCTTCGTTCATGTTGAGAACTTCACTTACGAAATCATCTTCTTCAAGTAAGGCAGCTGTATCGGAAGTATCACACTTGATTAAGAAGTAACCGAACTGTTCTGAGTAAACCCATTCACTTACTTCGCCATCCTTTAAGCTTAAGGCTGTATTTAAGAATGTTTCATCAATTCCTGTTGTCTTGGTATCGATGTAACCGAAGACACCCTTGTTGGCAGCGTTGCCATCCTGTGAATAAGCAGCTGCGAAGTCTCCGAAGTTTTCAGCTGTGTAGGTGTCTGAAGCCCAGGCATCCTGAGCAGCCTTTAACTTTGAGCTTTCTTCAGCAGTTGGGTTAGCCGGATCATCCATGGCGATTACAACGTAACTTACGATTCTAGGATTTAATTCAGCTTTCTTTTCATCTGTTAATAAATCAGCAATGTTTGTCTTGATGTAATCCTTGAAGACTGCCATTGATTTGTTTGAATAAAGCATGTAGTCATAGAATGTGTCATATCCATAGTAGTATCTGGCGATCTGATTCAGATATTCTTCATCATAGCCATACTGACTCTGATAGTACTGTAATGTCTGCTGGTAC
>JAFUCG010000010.1 GCA_017459795.1 Erysipelotrichaceae bacterium
CAAAAAGGGGAACCAGGAACATAGGTGAAAAGGTATGGAATCTTTCTGACGGCAGGCTGATGATCGTCAGACAGAAGGACATTGTCTTATGGGATTATGTTAATGATAAGACGGAAACCATACTTCCATTAGGTGAAGAGGCATTTAATACTTATACTCAGCCGCTTATTACCGAGTTGTCACCAGACAGGAAGTATATTGCCATCGGTTCGCCAGGATATGAGTTTGGTATGAAGATTACCGCATTGGATGGCAGTGAGTCAACTGGCCTGCAGTATGATCACGAAAGAGGGTATCAGAATCTGCGCTTCAGCAGTGACGGAAATTATTTATGTGCTACTTCCGGAGCAATGTATTTTGTCTGGAATAGAAATGGTAATGTTGTTTTAAGTGGCAGCATACAGGACTTACATGGTGAAGGCCAGTTTGCCAGTGCAGAACATGTTGAACTGAACTCTGACGGTTCTGTTCTTCTGGTAATGAATTCGGACCTGTTACAGGCTATTGACACAGCCAGCGGCAAGGTCATCTGGCAGAAGATTAACGAGTCCAATATAGTAACAGAAGCAGTAATATCTCCAGATGGAAAATATGTGGCAGCTACAGGCGGAATCAGCGGAATATTTGAACTGGCAACCGGCAAAATACTTTGTGAAAGAGGCGGTACGGCTTTTTCGTCAGATTCCGGAATGGTCATTTCTGGCACCTATACAAGTAAACCGGTCATTCTGTGTACTCCTGAATCTTCAACTGTCTCCAGTGTATCGAAGTGGAACGGTGACTTATACAGTGTGAACCGCTTTACTGATCCTGGCAAATCCATTTCAATAACACTAAGTCATTTCAGTTCTGAAATATATCAGACCGCAGATAGAACCAGCAGTTCATTCATTTCACCGGATCTTAAATACGGTGTTTACACTCACTATGATGGGTTCATGGAGGTCTTTGACATCTCAGCTCCTGATGAGGCAAGGAATATTTATAATATTGCTGAACACTGCTACAACTGTGTTAGTGACCTGGTATTTCATGATGACCTGATGGCAAGCTGCGGCGGGTATGATCCGCGATGTGTACTGTTTGATTTAAACAGCGGGCAGATACTTCATGTACTGATGGGGCAGGAATACTGTTACGGCTCTGAGTTTTCACCTGACGGTTCAAAAATAATCATGCTATGCGGCTACCAGCTTGATCAGGTGTATGTATATTCCGTACAGAGCGGTGAAATGCTATATCAGTTCAATGCACCGGAAGGAAGAGAATTCCATGACATAGGGTTCACAGAAGACGGTACTATGGCAGTAGCAGTAATGGATGATGGAAGTGCCATAATTGGCAGAATCTTTCCTAATCTTGATGAACTTGTCAGCGAAGCAGCTGGAAGATAACGTTTCATATAATTATTTACAGGGACTCAGCAGAGTCCTTTTCTATAGGAAAAAAGGTAATGGTGTGCTAAAATATTCAACAGAGGTAAAAACATGCCAGAAGAAGAAATCTATACAGTCGCAAAACAGCAGAAAAGGCAAAGCAGGATCAGATTTGCGGTCGTGCTTTGTGCGCTTCTTTCAATCATATTCTTTGTCTTAGGTTTAGGCATCGGCAGGGCTACAGGTTCACCTGAAGTCATCTATACCGATGGCAGTACCTATTCCAATTTTGATTCGGTATTAAAGATATTGACTTCAAAGTTTTACTATGGCTCAAGCAGTGAAGAATACCGTGATGAACTGATCAAAGAGGCTATCAAGGGCATGGTTAATTCGCAGGGTGACATACATACTGAGTATATGACTCCTGAGGAACTGGAAGGTTTCAGCGGTTCTCTGGAATCAAGCTTTGTTGGAGTAGGCGTAAGATACAATGAAATTGATGGAAACATCTTTGTTATTGATGTCATCTATTCATCACCGGCAGAAAAGGCCGGAATCTTACCTGGTGACTACATTATCGCAGTCAACGGTGTTAAGTGTTCAGAGAATGACATTGATGATGTTGTCAAGCTGATTCCTGGTGAAGTAGGGACCTATGTAACTCTTACAATCTTAAGAGGCAGTGAAACATTTGATCTGGAAGTACAACGTAACCTCATTGACAGTACCGTTCATTCAGTCATTAATGATGGCATTGGCGTAGTAACAGTCAACTCATTTGGTACCGGTACGGCAGAAGAACTTGAAACTCACTTACAGAGATTATGGGATAATGGGGTCAGAAAGCTGATCATTGACTTAAGAGACAATGGCGGCGGTTATGCCAATACCTTGGATAAGATGTGTGCCTTCTTCATGGATAATGGCCAGGTAGTCATGATCGAAGAAGACCGTGACGGCAATGAAGTAATTGATAAGGTCAGAAATTCCAAGAAGTTTGGCTTCACTGATTTGGTAATACTGGTAAATGGCAACAGTGCAAGCTGTTCCGAAGTATTTACCATGGCCTTAAAGGAAAACTGTAATGCCATTACCGTAGGGACGACAACCTATGGCAAGGGAGTTGCTCAGTTGACCAAGACATTCCCAGACGGCAGCGCTCTTAAGTATACTGATGTCATCTGGAAATCAGGCAATGGCGTCTATATTGGTGGGGAAGGAATCACTCCTGATCATGAAGTATGGCTCCATGACGCCTTATATATGTCTACATTGGAAATGACAGATGATGAAGAATACGGTTATGATTCCGTATCTTACCATATTGAGTATGCTCAGAAGGCTCTTGATTTCTTAGGTTATGAGGTAGACAGAAATGATGGTTACTGTTCACAGATGACAGCGGATGCCATCGCTGCTTATCAGAAGGACCATGGCTTTGAGGTTACCTCAACAATTAATAAGACTACCTGCATGGGCTTGAACAGCAGTATTAAGTACAACTGGATCACTCAGCGTGATCAGTACGATACCCAGATGCAGAAGGCAATGGAAATTATAAAGTAGTATGGATGGTAAATTTGAATTAGTAAGTTCATTTGTTCCTAAGGGTGATCAGCCTGAGGCAATCGATCAGCTGGTTGAGGGACTGAATGAAAATAAGAAATGTCAGGTTCTGTTAGGTGCCACCGGTACCGGTAAGACCTTTACGATCGCAAATGTAATAGCCAAAGTTAATAAACCAACTTTGGTTTTTGTGCATAATAAGACCCTGGCAGGACAGCTGTATACTGAATTCAAAGAACTGTTCCCTAACAATCATGTGGAATACTTCGTTTCTAACTTCGACTACTATCAGCCTGAAGCCTACATTCCAAAATCTGATACTTATATTGAAAAGAATGCCATGATCAATGATGAACTGGATATGTTGCGCTTAGCTGCCTACAATGCCATTCTGGAAAACAGAGATACGATAATTGTTGCCTCTGTTGCCTGCATCTACGCCAGCAGTGACCCTAATCAGTACCGTGACATGTTCTTTACCATTAAGGCTGGTCAGAACATTGACCGTAAGGAACTAATCAAGTTACTGGTTGACAGACAGTACAGCCGTAATGATGTTGACTTGAAGAGAGGTACCTTCAGAGTAAGAGGGGATGTCATAGACATTGCCCTTGGTTATACCGATTCCTACATCCTACGTATTGAAATGTTTGATGATGAAATTGACAGAATAAGTGAAGTAGATCCAATTAACGGCAAGGTTCTTAATTCCTATACCGTATATAACATCTTCCCGGCCAGCGGTTATGCAAAGGCTCAAAGCGACATTAACAGAGCCTGCGATAACATTGAAATAGAACTGGCTGAAAGATTGAAGTACTTCGAGGATAACAATAAGCCTCTGGAAAAGGAGAGACTGGAAAACAGATGCCGTTATGACCTGGAAGCCTTAAGAGAATTCGGCGTATGTCCGGGCATTGAAAACTATTCCCGTCAGCTGGAATTCCGAGCTCCTGGTAGCCGTCCGTTTACCTTGTTTGACTATTTCCCGGATGATTATCTGTTAGTCATCGATGAATCACATGTTACCGTACCGCAGGTAAGAGGCATGTATAATGGCGACCGTTCCCGTAAGGAAACACTTGTTGAATTTGGTTTCAGATTGCCAAGTGCCCTGGATAACCGTCCGTTGAGATTTGATGAATTTGAGAGAATGATCAATCAGGTCATCTTCGTTTCAGCAACACCTGGTGATTATGAACTTGATAAGGTTGACCATAAGGTAATTGAACAGATCATCAGACCTACCGGCTTGTTGGATCCAAAGATCGAAGTAAGACCAACCAAGGGTCAGATCGATGATCTGATCTATGAAATAACTGAAAGAATCAAGCGTAATGAAAGAACGCTGATAACTACCCTGACTGTCAGAATGGCAGAAGAACTTACCAAGTATCTGCAGCAGCAGTCATTCAATGTTGCCTATCTCCATCATGAGACCAAGACACTTGAAAGAACGGAAATCATCAGAGATTTGCGTAAGGGTAAATATGACATCTTAGTAGGTATTAACTTATTAAGAGAAGGTCTGGATATTCCAGAAGTATCACTTATTGCCATCTTGGACGCTGATAAGGAAGGCTTCTTAAGAAGTGAAAGATCACTTATTCAGACCATAGGCAGAGCGGCCAGAAACGCCGACGGTACCGTAATCATGTATGGTGATGTCATTACCGATTCGATGCGCAAGGCCATTGATGAAACAAACAGAAGACGTGGCATTCAGGAAGAATACAACAGGGTACATGGCATTACTCCGACAACCATTAAGAAGGAGATCAGAGAAGCCATCCACTCTAAGGAAACCCATGAAATGGCCATGAAGTACATGTCCAGAAAGGCCAAGAAGTCCGGACATCAGCAGGAAGAGCTGATCAAGAGACTTGAAAAGGAAATGAAGGAAGCTGCCAGAATTCTTGACTTCGAAAGAGCAGCTGAATTACGTGACATGATCATAGAAATGAAAGCAGAGGATTAATTATATGAGAGACATAATACTGGCATCAGCATCACCACGACGCAGAGAAATAATGGATAAGTTAAATGTCCGTTACCGCGTCATCGTCAGTAATGTAAGAGAGGAAATGAAGGAAGACTTGCCTGTTGAGGAAAAAATCAAGGATCTGGCTTTACAGAAGGCCCTGGCCGTGTTTAAGGAACACCCTGAGGAACTTGTCATAGGAGCGGATACGATCGTTGAGGTAGACGGTAAGATTTTAGGTAAGCCTCATACAATGACTGAGGCCAGAGACATGCTGAAGCTGTTATCAGCCAGAAAGCACAGAGTCATAACAGCTGTTGCCATGATCTCAAAGGATCATCAGTATGTTGATTACGACAGTACTTATGTTACATTTGAAAATCTCAGTGATACGGAAATAGAGAAGTACATTCAAACCAGAGAACCTTATGACAAGGCTGGAGCCTATGCAATACAAGGTTGGGCATCTGTCTTTATTTCTGCAATAGAAGGGAGTTATTATACTGTAATGGGCTTCCCGCTCCATATGGTATATAAGAAATTAAGAGAATTAGGTTATTATCGGGGATAGTTATGGAAAACAAAAAAGTTATAGATCTTACTGAAGGTGTCATCTGGAAACAGCTGTTGAAATTCGTTTGGCCAATTACCTTAGCCAATGTATTTCAGCAACTTTACGGCATGACCAATGCCATGATAGTTGGTAACTACATGGACACTGAAGCCTTATCAGCAGTAAGCTCTACTAACTCTATCTGTAATATCGCAAATTTCTTCTTTTATGGAATTGCCATGGCTTGCGGCATACTGGTTTCAAACTACCGTGGTGCCAAAAATAATGAAGGTTTACGCAGGACCATTCATACAGGACTTATCCTGTCAGTGATAGTCGGCCTTATCATCACCGCTTTTGGTGAACTGTTTACCCCATTATTAATGTCCATGAGCAACATCAGAGAATCCATTTATCATAATGCCGAACTGTATCTGAGAGTTTACATGCTGGGTAATGCGGCTGTATTCCTTTATAATATCAGTTTCTTCATCATGAGATCGTTAGGCGATTCCAGAGATCCATTGTATTACCTCATGTTCTCAAGTATCATGAACGTTATCCTTGGCATCATAATGGTTAAGTACTTACAATTTGGCGTTGTTGGTACGGCACTTGCCAGTATCATTTCTCAGTTAATGGTTGATGTTCTGGCCTTAAGAGCATTGTTTAAGATGGATCCAGCCTTTAAGATCGATTTTAAGAATCTCAAGATCGATACAGCCCTCATTAAGAGAATGTTACAGCTTGGCATCCCAGCATCAATTCAGAACATGCTCATTGCCATTTCCAACCTGACCGTACAGTCATATGTCAACATGTTCCCTAATGAGTTCATCGCCGGGGTAGGTGTTGCGGAAAAGGTAGCCAACTGGACGCAGATTCCAATGCAGAGCATTTCAACCATCGGTACAAGTTATGTTGGCCAGAATCTCGGTGCCAAGAAGTATGACAGAGTTCAGGAAGGCATTAAGATGTGTAACATCATAGCTACAGTCATTACGGCTGTATTTGCGGTACTCATTTTCATCTTTGCGGAAACATTCGTCGGCTTGTTTGACAGTGATCCTGAAGTTATCAGATACGGCAGTACCATGACAAGATACATGGTATTCAGTTTTATACCGCTCACCTGGTCACACATCTATAACGGCTGTTGCCGTGGGGCAGGGAACATGAAGGTTCCTATGTTCATTGCGGTAATGGGTCAGTGCGTATTCAAGTACATCTTTGTTACTGTTGGCTTGAGCATTAAATTTGACATGATCTTCATTTATCTTTCAACGGCATTATCGTTCACTCTGGCAGGGGTTATGGCAGCCGTTTACTTCCACACCAGCAAGTGGACAAAAGAAGCTCACTTAAGACCTTAATTGATTTTTGAGGGATAATCTGTTATTATGATTATCCAGAATTAACGGGGTCGTCTTGGTTTCGACAGGGCGTAGTTGGATTCGGATAGCAGTGGCGTTATTCACCTCACGAATTAAACCTTTAAATATAACTGGCAATAGTCAATTATCATTTGCTGCTTAATTAACCGACTTTAGGTTTCGCAGCCGTCAACCATTGTTTAGCTTCTGGGCTATGGATTGGTGTCAAAGACAGAAGATAAGTATTAATGATTTCTAATAAATTAGTAACGAAAACCTATTAGATAAGCAGAAACTAAATCTTGTTCATCATGAGGTTTCTGCTAACAGAGATGAACTAAACTGTAGAAGTCTGAATGTGGGACACGTTTTGGACAGGGGTTCGATTCCCCTCGGCTCCACCAATGACAATCAACAGGACTGTGTCGGTCCTGTTTTTCTTTACTAAAAAAGTAAAAATATCTTTACATTTATGAATAAATGGCATAAGATGATAATGTAAAGATAATTTTACATTTTGGAGGTAAACAAA
Organism: Erysipelotrichaceae bacterium; assembly: GCA_017459795.1. Taxonomy (GTDB): domain Bacteria; phylum Bacillota_I; class Bacilli_A; order Erysipelotrichales; family Erysipelotrichaceae; genus RUG521. The sequence continues at coordinate 7,385 of JAFUCG010000010.1, forward strand.
TGAAAAAGGTGTTTATTAAAGCTGATGAAATGGAAATGGCAGTCAATTATAAAGCAGCTCGTAATGCGTTTGTGTTCTTGGAAGCTGCACTAGCCGTATATTGTTTGATATATTGTATAAAAACGGGTGAATTGCCTTGGGTATGGCCAATCTTCATCGGCTCAGGGTTAGTGTTCTGGTTCACAAAAATTATGGAAACAAAACGTCTTACCGATTCAGGAGATTGTGATGAAGAATAATATCAGGGAACTACGAAAACGCAAAGGCCTGCGGCAGGAAGATCTGGCTTCAATTCTTGGAGTTACCAGACAGACTGTTATCGCAATCGAAAACAACAAATATGATCCAACATTGGAACTGGCAATGAAGATATCTGAATACTTTGAGATGAGTGTGAATGAAATCTTCAGTTTGAAGTAAGGGATCTATCTGTAACTTCCATTAGCAATACCAATGACAAACAAAAGGGACATGAGTCCAACGTCATTAAGTTAAGGAAAAACAAGATAGAGAGTTAAGAGTAAAACTTGACCCTCTTTTTTTCTGTGAATGAGAAATCAAAAATATAGTGAAAATAGATTGACAATATTTCAAAAATCTGGCGCTCCGTTTCACTCCGCGCTTCCTTTAGGAAG
>JAFUCG010000094.1 GCA_017459795.1 Erysipelotrichaceae bacterium
AGAGGATGTCAGATTCATCATTGACCGTATCTGCAAATCAGGCCATGAAGCCTTTGCGGTTGGCGGATGCGTCAGGGATGCCTTATATGGCTTAAAGCCTCACGATTACGACATAACTACGGATTGTTCACCTCAAGAAACTGAGGCTCTTTTTTCTGAATTCAAGATCATTGAAACAGGCATTAAGCATGGGACTGTTACCGTAATGCTCAAACATCAGCCTTATGAGATCACTACCTACCGTAAGGAAACAAGTTACAGTGATCACCGTCATCCTGATAATGTATCATTTACAAGCAATATTGAAGATGATCTGAGTAGACGTGACTTCACAATCAATGCCATGGCCTATAACGATGTAATTGGTCTGGTCGATCCTTTCAATGGGCTTGAAGATCTGAGCAACGGAATTATAAGATGTGTTGGAATTGCTGAAAAACGTTTTGAAGAAGATGCCTTGAGGATATTAAGATGCCTGCGTTTCTCTTCCCGCTTCAATTTCAGGATTGAAGAAGCTACATCAAAGGCTCTGTTTGAAAAGAAAGAACTTCTGAAGTTTGTTTCAGTCGAAAGAATTGCGGTTGAGTTAAACCAGATAATCTGCAGTGACAACACTGAAAAGTATCTGACTGAATACAAGGATGTATTTGTCGCAGCTATTCCTCAAATCATAAATGCAGATTTTAGAGACATTGATGACCTGAATAAGGACTTGAAGACACGCTTAACTGCCCTTTTCTTCAGAAGTGATGATGGTTTAAATGAGTGCGAAACAATGCTCAGATATCTGCATTATTCCAATGAAATCATTAATGAGGCATTATCATTATTCAGACATAGGAATGACTCATTAAGCACTGTTAATGAAATCAAATTATTCCTTACCGATGAAGACATCTCTACTTTGAAACGACTGATTGACCTCAAGGTAAACATACTTAAGGAACCATATCTTTCAGTATATGATGACATAGATAAGATATCTGACAAACTCATTGCCAGAAGTGAATTAGAGGTTACAGGTGACGATTTAAAACAAATCGGATTAACTGGTAAGGATATTGGAACTGCCCTGGAAAAGGATTATAAGGCGGTCATAACCGGCAAGCTTGTTAATGATAAGAAAACAATAATTGAGTATGTTAAAAGGGAAATGACTTGATCATTTCCCTTTCTTATCCTGTAATAATGGCTTTACGGAATTATATAATTTTCCGCCCTTGGTAGTGCCATATTTCTTGGCAAGAGCATTGTTGAAACCCTGTTTGGTCTTGTATTTGAGAATGTATTCCGCAATGATTTCAGCATCTTCCTTGTCAGTAACATATTTGAGGACCTTCTTAAGCATGTCCCCCTGCACTTCCTTGGAATTCTTCTTTGTCAGGTCACTGACGATCAGAACCTTGTAGGTCTTTTTCTGCCAGAACTGTACTACGCTGGTATATCCGTTATCTGTGGTAACAATGGCATATTCTTCCTTCTCTTCTTTACCTAAAAGATAACCGAGAAAAGAAACCAGCTGGAAATCCAAAGCATTCTTACGACCTACTTCAACACGCTGATAGTAGATCTTGCATGAAGCTTCATTAAGTCTCTTATGTAAGCCAAATGTAAGTCTGTCAGCGTTCTCGCTGTAGAATATGTGAACCTTATCTTTGTCTGTAAGGTTATTTATACCGTTAAGGCCATCACCTTTTACATTTTCATAGTCAACTAAATAAGTTGTCATGACTTCACCTCACTTTTTAAACATTATATCATAAGAAAATATTATTTTCTTTAGTGTATAATGTCTGTGGAGGTTTTGGATATGATCAA
>JAFUCG010000095.1 GCA_017459795.1 Erysipelotrichaceae bacterium
GGTTTCGGCATGGAAGAGGCTTTTGGTAATTTCTTCAACGGCATGCCAGCCGTTCATTCTGAGGAAGAGTTCGATGCCTTGACTAAGACATTAAAAGAAAAAAATGTAACACTCTATTACCGTGCTCACCCGGCACAGGACATGAGTGATTTCAAATTAAAGAAGTATGATAACTTTGTCATAGCTGATGATGACTTCTTAAGAAGTAAGAACATTAAACTATATGATTTCATAGCCGGGTGTGGTGGTCTTATAACGGACTATTCATCCATCTATAATGATTTCCTGTTGACAGGCAGACCTATTGGACTTACTGTTGAAGACTATGTTGCCTATAAGGAAAAGTTTGACATTGTCTTTGAAGAACCTAAGGAATTCGTCAAGGGAGATTACATTTACAACAATGATGAACTGTGCAAGTTCATAAGGAACTTCGCAGATGGCGTTGATAACAGTAAGAAAGAACGTCTGGAAGCCAACACCAAGCTGCATGACTTGGTTGATTGTAATTATTCTGAGGTATTGTATAATTACATGGTTGAAAAATACAAATTATAAAATAAGGTAATAAAAAGTGGATCAGAACTTTGGTAAGAAAGTAGTAACAGGAATAAGTTGGCAGTTTGCTGAAAGAATAATGGCTAGCGCTGTCACTTTTATCGTGTCTGTAATATTATCCAGAATTCTTGATCCTAGTGATTATGGTGTAATAGCCATATTAATGGTGTTTATCGCTATAGCGGATGTTTTCATTACCGCCAGCTTTAATACATCTTTAATTCAGAAAAAAGATACTGATGAAGTTGATTATTCATCAGTATTCTGGTTCTGTCTGGTATTCTCAATCTTTGTATATTTCATACTGTTTATAGCAGCTCCGTTTATTTCCGATTTTTACCATCATGAAATATTAAGACCTCTGTTAAGAATACTGGGCTTAAAAGTAATAATCTCAAGTCTTAATTCTGTTCAAAGAGCTTATGTTCAGAAGAATATGATGTTTAAGAAGTTCTTCTTCTCAACGCTCATCGGAACATTGATTTCAGCTGCTGTGGGCATATACATGGCAATCAAGGGTTATGGGCCATATGCGTTGGTAGGTCAGACTTTAACAAATGCCATAATTGATACTATTGTCTTATGGCTGACCATTGACTGGCATCCGGCAGTTTTATTTGATAAAAGCAGATTAAAACCATTAATCAACTTCGGCAGTAAGATGCTGGCAGCATCTTTATTGGATACCATCTATCAGAACTTAAGAACTCTGATAATTGGCAAGGTTTATACAACTGAAGATCTTGCTTATTACAACAAGGGCAGAAACCTCCCTGAAATGTTAACAACGAACATTAACAGTTCAGCCGGCACAGTATTAATGAGCGCCATGAGTAACATTCAGGATGACATGGTTCAGTTAAAGAATACCTTAAGGAAATCATTAAAACTGTTTTCTTTGGTAATAATGCCTTTGATGTTTGGATTATTAGCTACAGCCAGGAATGTAATAATTGTATTGTATACTGAAAAATGGCTGCCTGCGTTGCCATTCATGATCATTACCTGTCTGATGTGCTCTGTAGAAGCCATTCAGGTAATTAACCTGCAGGCAATTAAGAGTAAGGGCAGAAGTGATATTGTTCTTATTCTGGAAGTTATAAAGAAGGGATATGGAATAGCCATTCTCTTGGTAACCATGAGAATGGGAGTATTATATATTGCCTTAGGAGGCCTGTCACAGACAGTTGTAGCATTATTGTGTAATACATATCCAAATGTTAAGCTCGTTAATTATAAATATTCAGAACAGTTTGGCGACGTTTTGCCACCGCTTATCTGTTCATTGATAATGTGCGGTGCAGTATACTTTGTTGGCAGTTTGATCAGTAATAATCTGATTGCACTGATAGTACAGGTTATAACTGGAGTATTCCTATATGTCCTGCTCAGTTATTTCATTCAGAGAGAAAACTTCAACGAAGTATTGAAATTATTAGATAAGTTCAGAAGAAGATAACATGATGACCATATACTTAGGAATCTTAGCCATTATTTCATTAATAGGTGTTAAGATCAACAAAACAGGTGACGACAGGTACCTTGATAAGGAACACTCAACTTCCTTAAAAGGTATTTTTGTTGCGGTAATCTTACTGTCACATTTCAATCAATACATAACCATTGAGAATACAGCTTTAAATTACCCATATCTGTTATTCTTTGAAAGAATCGGTCAGCTTATGGTTACACCATTTCTGTTCTTTTCCGGCTATGGGGTAATGTTATCGATTGATAGGAAAAAAGGTTATTTAAATTCATTTTTAAAAAACAGAGTCGTTAAGACCTTGATACACTTTGATTTAGCTGTTGCCTTGTATTATTTAATGAACCTGATATTGGAAATCAATTATTCAGTTAATCCACTGTTGGTATTAATTGGATGGGACAGTGTTGGAAACAGTAACTGGTACATATTCGTACTGTTATGCTTATACTTGATCACATATCTTGTATTTACACTGTTTAAGAATAATAAAAGACTTATTCAGTTAATTGTTCTGTCACTATTCTCTTTGGCGTTAATAGGCTTGCTTATCATGACCAAGAGTGACTACTGGTATGACACCATCCCGGCATATGTATTGGGTGTCTGGTATTATTGTTATAAGGATGTAATGAACAAGGTTCTTAACAAACATTACTGGATCATCCTTATTGTAAGTGCTCTATTAACAGGTGCCTTGAATATTCTGGGTTATAGAGGCTATGGCATCGCCAATGTGATAAACAGTGCTGTATTCTGCATTTTACTACTGACTGTTTCCTTTAAGTTTGAGATAAACAATCCGATAATTGGTTTACTGGGCAATTACGTGTTTGAA
>JAFUCG010000096.1 GCA_017459795.1 Erysipelotrichaceae bacterium
CGCCATGGCACCGGGCAGTTTTCTGCCCATAGAAGAAAACGATTATGTTTTAGACTTATGCAGCGCTCCCGGCGGCAAGGCAACTCAGATTGCCTGTAAGCTCAATAATACCGGCTTACTGGTAAGTAATGACATCAGTGCCTCAAGGCAGAACGCTACCCTAAGAAATCTTGAACGGTTCGGGATCAGAAACTGCTGTGTAATATCTGATGATCCTGATAAACTAAAGGACCGATTACCTGAAACCTTTGACAAGATCCTGGTTGATGCCCCTTGTTCTGGGGAAGGCATGTTCCGTAAGGACAGTTCCCTTATCAGATCATGGGAGGAAAGAGGCAGTGATTATTATGTGCCGATTCAGAAGAGCATTCTGCTTGCGTCAGACATAATGTTGAAAAAAGGCGGCATGATAATGTATTCAACCTGTACATTCAGCATTCAAGAAGATGAAGTCATCATTTCTTCATTCTTAAAAACACACCCTGATTATGAACTCATTCCAATAAAACATCCCCTGTTCACCAATGGTTATGGTCTGGAAAACTGTGCCAGACTGTTCCCGCATAAGCTGAATGGTGAAGGCCATTTTCTGGCTCTGTTAAGAAAAAACGGCTCAGCTTTCAAAAAGAATGATCAGTTATGCAACATATCTTATGAAAAGCCGGTAGATGAATTCATGAATAAAGTAAAGTGGAACATAAACAACCGTTATGTTGAATTTATCAAGGATAAGGTGTTGCTGGTAAATAATGAGATGCCTGATTTAAGATCTATAAGAGCATTACGTTCCGGCTTACTGCTCGGTACCGTTAAGAAAGACAGCTTTGAGCCTTCCCAGCAATTAGCCATGGCCTTAAAGGTCGATGAATTTGATCAGGTAATTAACCTGGATACTAATGATGAAAGGGTAAACAGATATCTTAGAGGCGAAACAATTGAATATGACTGCCCATATGATGGATGGGTACTAATATGTGTCGACAGATATCCTTTGGGCTTTGGCAAGATAAAGAATAAGCGGATCAAGAACAAGATTGATTCAGGCTGGAGGAAATTATGAGATTAGATAAATATCTTTCAGACATGACGGATTATTCCCGTAACGACATCAAGAAACTGGTTAAAGATAAGCGAGTAACAGTAAACGGCATTACCGTAAATAACAGTGATTTAAAAGTCAGCGAAGCTGATGTCATCTGCATTGATGATGAACCTGTTGAATATGAGACCTTTGAATACTACCTGCTTAACAAACCGGCCGGCTACTTATGTACTCTTGACTATTCACCTAATATACTCGAATTAATAGACAGTAACAGAAAAGGCTTAAGTCCGGTAGGCAGACTGGATAAGGATACGGAAGGCTTGATTCTCATTACCAATGACGGCCAGTTAAATCATCGTTTACTTGCTCCAAAGCACCATGTTGATAAGACCTATTATGTAGAAACAGATGTGGAAATAAAACCTGAGGCAGTTGAAATAATGAGCAAGCCGATGCAGTTTGAAGATTTCACTTCTGAACCAGCTAAACTGGAAATACTGGATAATAAGAAAGCTTACCTTACAATTCATGAAGGCAAGTTCCATCAGGTCAAAAGAATGTTTGCCAAGATTGGCTGTAATGTTACTTATTTAAAAAGAATCAGTTTTGGCCCATTACAGTTGGGTGACCTTGAAATCGGCCAATACAGAAAACTGACAAAAGAAGAAGCAGCATCCCTGAAGTAGATGCTGCTTCTGTTATTACTCTTTTATCCTTATCGATTTCAGATCATACAGACGGTATTTTCTGTTCTTACACCTTAATTCCTTTCTGATGACATCATAATTCTGAAATATATCATCACTTGCCCTGTAGTCATAGCCATCATAATACTCTATTACTACCCTGTCATTACGCTTCAGATAATTCAGAACATCATTCAGTTCATTGATTTCATCTTCAGACAACATGATTCTTTCAAACACGAACTTTTCCTGTTCTCTTATTTCCTCTTCATAGCCGCTTAACGCCGCAAACGGGGCAAACTGGGCAGCCCGGTCATAATTGCTCATGCTCTTTCTGGTATTGGAAACATGACGGGGATGGTTGATGATGTCTTCATAGTTTTCACTCATGACTTATGCCCTCCTATCTGCTGATTTCTGGCTATTGCCGTTGCACCCTGCTGCAGGTTCATCCCCTTCAATATTGAATTCTTACCGTATTTCTCCTTTATTAACAGAAGTGTTTTCTGAACCTGGTGTTCCCTGTCCAGATATTTCTTTTCCTTTCGGCGCTGAATTAATAACTTTTCCGGATCAGTAAACAGGTCTAACTGCTCATAGCTTCTTTTCATTACATCACTGTCATACGAAACAAGCTTACCGGTCGCAATCCCTAATCTTCTGACTGTCAGTTTTCGGTTGGCTATCGCATTAAACAGCTTTTCCGCTGCTGAAACGATTATCGTTGTTGAAGAAGTTGCTCTTTCAAGATTCAAGCTGCCATGAGATGACTTTGGAGTTGGTCTGCCATAGTAGTCCATTACTACCTCTCCTTCATAGTCACCATTAATATTTGAAACATCATAGGCTACATACATGATTATCTGAGAGGTCATGACATTCTTTCTCACCATGTCCAGTACCAGTGCATCTGCCATTTCCTTAATGATTATCCTGGCCTTTTCAAAAGGATAAGGTTCACTTAATACCTGTCCGCTGCTTAAGCTGTTATTGACCGGTCTGTACCTTTTTATGTCACTCATTTCTGCCGATTCATGACCCCAGGCATGATCGATCAGTAATTCCGCATTAATGCCAAACTCCTTATATAATATGTCTTCATTCTCTTCTGAACATCTTGCCACATCACCCATGGTATATAAGCCATGCTTGGCCAAACGGTGCTGATAACCTCTGCCAATGCGCCAGAAGTCAGTAAGCGGCAAGTGATCCCATAACTTATGACGGTAACTCATTTCATCAAGTTCAGCTATTCTTACCCCGTCATCATCTGCCGGCATCTTCTTGGCCACAATGTCCATGGCTACCTTGGCCAGATACATGTTTGTACCAATGCCTGCCGTTGCGGTTATGCCGGTCTGTTTCAGAACATCCCTGATCATCATAATTGCCATTTCATGAGCTGTCTTCTTATAGGTATTCAAATAAGCTGTTAAGTCAATGAATACCTCATCAATGGAATAAACATGAATGTCTTCCGCCGCAATGTAATTAAGGTAAATGCTGTAGATCTTTGCACTGTAATCCAGATACAGTTGCATCCTGGGCTCAGCTATGATGAAATCCAGGGCCAGAGTGTTATTAACCTGTAAGGCCGTATAGTCATAAGAAGAGCCAACTAATCTTCCCATAAAGGAATTCTTCAGTCTTTCTTCATTGACTTCCCTTACTCTCTGTTTCACTTCATATAAGCGCGGTCGGGCACTGACCCCATATAATTTCAGGCTTGGTGAAACAGCCAGACAGATTGTCTTATCAGTTCTACTTTCATCTGCCACTACCAGATTGGTATTCAGAGGATCAAGATCACGCATGACACATTCAACAGATGCATAAAAGGATTTTAAGTCAATGCATAGATATGTCCTTTCCTTTTCCATGATCCTTACTCCTCAGCCTTATTATATTACATACTTGAATTATTTTCTAGCGTTTAAATTTCAGTGTCCACATAATTGGACAAGCACAAAAAAACGGCTGTAAACCCAAATAGTGATTTACTGCCGCTTTATTATTAACCGAATACTTCTGCCAATACTTTTCTTATTTCTTCTTCAGAAGACTTCAGACTTCCCTGAATGATGTTATCCTTACCACCACCGCGACCATTAAGTCTTTCATTAATTGCCTTAACATGTTCACGCAGATTTATTTCCCTGGATATGAAGAGATATTCATAACCATTGGCATTTTCATTCAGAATGCCTACTACCTTCCCCTTACCGCTTTCAAGTAAGCTGTTGGCATACTTCGTATAACTGATTCTGTCAAAGCCCTTGATGAACTGCAGGCACAGTTTCTGACCGTTTTCAATTTCTGCCATCAGGCTGTACAGATATTTTTCCTTGAACTGATTCAGCTCAGATAATAACTGACCGTTTCTTTCCTGTAAGTATCTGACATATTCACTTGTATTAAGCATTGGTGCCGATAACATGTTGGATATGGCGAGGTTTTCCCTGTAGACTTCATTCATGTACTTTCTGGCCTTATTGCCGCTTAGCATCTGTATTCTGACCCCGTTTTTATGCTTCTCACAGGACAGGATCTTAATGTAGCCTACTTCCCCGGTTCTGTTAACATGAGTACCGCAACAGGCACATACATCTGCCTCAGGCACTTCAACAAGTCTGACCTGTCCCTTTAATTCCTTCTTGCTGCGATAATCAATGTTCTTAAGTTCTTCGGCATCAGGGTACAGAGAAACTACTTTAGCATTGGCCTCTATTGTGTCATTGGCCAGTCTTTCCACTTCCCTAACCTGTTCATCTGTCAAAGGACCGTTGAAGTCGATCTGAATGACTTCACCCATGTGGAAGCCAACATTCTCATAGCCAAACAACTTATGTATTAAGCCGGAAACAATGTGTTCGCCAGTATGGTTCTGCATGTTGTCAAAACGTCTGGACCAGTCTATCTTCCCAATAACCTTCTTACCAGCTTCCAAAGGCTTTTTACAGTAATGAACGACCCTGTCATTTACTTCCTTAACATCTACAACTTTACTGTCGTCAAGATAGCCCAAATCACTGCTTTGGCCACCGCCCTCAGGATAGAAAATGGTGTCATCCAATACAACTTCAAATAAGCCCTTATTTTCCACACAGGATACTACTGTACTTTCATATTCCTTTAAATAAGCATTCTGATAATACTTCAGAGAAAAATCACTCATGTTCATCACTGTCCTTTATGTACAAAATGATTATATCAGCATTATCACCCAAATCACATTTATAACCACTGAATTAATTCAAATAAAAAGCTGTCCTTTACAGGAACAGCTTACATTGTTTACAGACTTGCGTTGAGAATGTCTAAGACATCCTGTTTGCTCATTTCCACGTAACGTGGTTCACCACTGTAATTGGAAACTCTTTCGGCCATTATTTCAAAATACTTATCAGTAATGCCTAAGTCAGTAAGATTACTGGTTAGGTGCAGATCCTTATAGAAGAAGTCTTCCAGACAGTGAATGGCTTCTCTGGCAATTTCTGTCTTAGGCAAATTGTAGTCAATTTCCCAGACTTCAATGCCGAATTCAGCGAAACGGTCAAGTGTTTCATCACTTAAGACATGTTTCATCCATCTTGGTGTAACAATTGCCAAGCCTAAGCCATGAGTAATGTCATAGAACGCTGATAATTCATGTTCAATTGGATGACAGCTCCAAGGATTGACACCCTTGTCAATTCTGGTAAAGCCGTTGATTGCCCAAGAAGAAGCCCACATCAGATTGGCTCTGGCTTCATAATTCTCCGGATCATTATAGGCAATCGGAGCATATTTTATAACTGTCTTCATTAAGCCAACCATGGCGGTATCAGTCATGTACATGCCCTTTTCATGGCTGAAGTATGATTCCATGATGTGTGATAAGATATCTGCACTGCCGCAGGCTGTCTGGTACTTTGAAACACTATAGGTATTCTGTGGATCCATGAAGGCAACGGCCGGTCTTAATAATTCAGCACTTCTGCCCTTCTTTTCATGAGTTGCCTCATTGGTAATAACACCTGTGGTATCCATTTCTGAACCGGTTGCGGCAATAGTTAAGACACACACTACCGGTAAGGCCTTTTCTACCGGAACTTTCTTACTGTGGAAATCCCAGTAGTCGCCATCATAATAACGTCCGGCAGCCATGAACTTGGAAGCGTCAATTACACTTCCACCACCTACTGCCAGAATTACATCAATGTCAAGTTTCTTACATAAGTCAGCTCCTTCAGCTACTGATGTAAGCTTTGGGTTTGGTTCGATGCCTGAGTATTCATGCAGAATAAGATTGGCATCTCTTACTTCCTTAACGACCTTGTCATATAAACCTGTTTTCTTTATTGAACCGCCACCATAGGTAAGTAAGACCTTGTTGCCAAATCTTTTAAGTTCTTCGCCCAGGTGGTGTAACTGATCTTTGCCAAAATATACTTTTGTTGGAATATTATAAATAAAATCTCTCATTGTTGTTTTCTCCTTACCTGAATTATAACATATGAGAAAACTCACAAAAAAAGAAAATGAATAGTGTATACTATATGTACTGCAGGAGGTGTTCAAATGACCATTAACTGGAATGAAGTCTGGGAACAAATCAAGGGTGATACTACTACTTTCATAGTAAACATCATCTTCATCATAATCGTACTGCTCATAGCCAAGCTGCTATTGAATCTGGTAACCAAGAATACCAGCAAGGGCATTAAAAAAGGCAAGGCCATGGATGATGAGCGTAAGGGCAAGGAATTAATTACTGCCATGACCATCATCAGAAGCATCAGTCGCTATGCCATCTATTTCATAGCCTTAATGATGATTCTTAACCAGATTGGCTTTGCCAGTTCCGTAAATAACATTCTTGTTACAGCCGGGGTTGGAAGCTTGATCATTTCCCTTGGTGCTCAAAGCATCATTCAGGACATGCTGGCAGGAATGTTCATTCTGTTTGAAAAGCAGTATGCCGTTGGTGATTTTGTAAAGATCGGCGAATATACCGGTACCGTAACTTCAATAGCCATGCGTCTTACCTACCTCACTAACATTGATGGCCAGAAGGTTATAATTCCAAATGGCCAAATCAAGCAGGTAATTAACTACGGAAACGAGTACAATGTCGCAAGACTTGTAATCCCTACTCCTTATGAGGCAAATACAAAAGAAATCATAGATCTATTAAGCAACATTGCCGAAAGCTATTACAACGAAAACAAGGATACATTTGTTGAAGCACCAACCGTATTAGGCATAACCGCCTTCAACAACAGCAGTGTTGATGTAACCATAATCGGTAAGGTAAAGCCAATGACACATTGGAAGGTTGAAAGAGAATTGCGCTTAAGAATTAAGGAAAAATTTGATAAGCAGAACATTTCAATTCCTTACCAGCAGGTTGATGTCAAAATCAAGAATAATTAACAGAAAAAGCGCTCCAGTATATCTAACTGCAGCGCATTTTTATAGGCTTTTTAAGCAAATCAACTATATGGCAAAATCGCCCTGATCGAAGATCACTACTTCCTTACCATCAGCGGTTGTACCAACGATGTGCATGTCAGAAGTTCCAATCATGAAGTCAATATGAATTACTGAATCATTGAATGTGTACTTTGAATCCTTAGGCTGGGCCCCACTTAAGCCTCTGCCTAAAGCCAAATGACATGATGCATTTTCATCAATCAATGTTGTATAGAATACTCTGCCGCTCATTGAGATTGGTGAATGATATTCTACTAAAGCAGCTTCACCTAAATAGCCGGCATTTTCATCCATTTTGACTAACGCTTCCAGCATTTCCTTGCCTTCATTAGCAATTACTTCAACAACCTTGCCGTTTTCGAAACGGAAGCCGAATTTTTCAACGCTCTTACCGCCTAATACCAATGGTCTAGAAGCATATACGACACCGTTTGTGCCAAACTTTTCAGGTGTTGTACAGATCTCTTCAGTAGGAATGTTGGCATTGAATCTGATGAAGTTCTGATCACCTCTTGGTCTGTAGCCAAACTTTGAATCAGGTGTCAGTTCAACTGTCAAATCAGTACCGTTGAAAGCGGTGTAATGGAACTTGGTAAAGTTGTATGAATCAATCAGATTTCCTCTTTCCAGTTTCAGTCTGTTCTTTTCTTCCCATACGGCTACGATATCGTTATCTTCAGTTATGTAGCACAGTTTTAAGATCAGTTTCCATAACTCATCATATCTGTCTTCTTCCTTAATGTCAGGCAAGATGTAATCAGCCCATTCCCTGGTAGGAATCATGGCTATACACCACTGGCAATGCTTTTCTCTTGAAGCCTTACGCATGATGTTTCTTACGGCATCAACATGCGCAAAAATGGCATTGGCTTCCTCTTCAGGACAATCTTCCATTAACTTTGGATTTACGCCTTCAAGTCTGATGTAACAGGCTCCTTCATCAAGATACTTCTGACACTGTAACTGTTCCCAGTTTTCAACATTACGGACATCTTCTGCCTTACGGTAGGCGGCTGATACCTTCATTGTCGGCAAGTCCAGATAATGTACAACGACATTACCGGCACCTAATTTATAACACTCTTCAGCGAAATAAGGTACGAAGTCCCTGCCTTCAATGGCTGCTTCAACCAATATGGTCTGACCAGGCTGTACATTTAAGCCAACTCTTGCCAGGGTATATGCATATTTCTTCTTCAGTTCTTCCTTAATCATAAGTACCTCCCTATTATTTCTTAATTAAA
>JAFUCG010000097.1 GCA_017459795.1 Erysipelotrichaceae bacterium
ACCGTTTCCGGGTAACAAGGGGAATAAGTACTCACTAAGCTAATTCTGTTTTCCATAACAGAATTATATAGACCAGCCTTAGGATTTAACAATAGATTGACAGGGTCTATATTCCTGTCTAGAAAGTATTATACGAGGGGATAATCTCATGAAAGATAAAAATAAGACTCTGACTCTGAAAAACAAGATAGGTTATGGATTAGGCGATTGCGGTGGCGTAATGACATTTGCCTTGATGGGCAGTACCTTTTCCATGTACTGTACTGATGCCTTAGGCATTAATCCAGCCAGACTGGCATTATTATTACTCATCTGGAATATCTGGGACTTCATCAATGACCCGCTCATGGGAGCCTGGATCGATAAGTCCTATGCCAAGGGTAATCCTAATGGCAAGTTCCGTCCATGGATATTAAGATCAACTCCAATGGTATGTGTTACCTTCATTGCCTTATGGGCAGTGCCAAGCCTTTTTGAAGGTTTGGCGAGAATCTGTGTTCTCTTTGGCCTAAAGATATTATATGAAGGCTCATATACAATGTTTAACATTCCTATGGGTTCACTATTATCAGCCATGGCTGACAACGATGAAGACAGAGCTTCTCTTTCTTCAGCCAGAGGCATTGGCAGTGCCGTAGCTACTCTGATCTCATTATTCATCATGCCGTTGTTTTTAAAGAAATATGGTGAAAGTAATGCGATTGGTTATGCCTTAGGTGCTGGGGTATGTGCCTTGATAGGACTGGCCATGTGTCTGGCTCATTACTACATGACTGATGAAAAATACAATAATAACAGTAACAGCGAAGATGGTGATAACATCAAGGTTACGGACATCTTACAGGTCATTAAAGTTAACAGACCATTTGTGGCCCTATGTTTTCATGGCTTATTCATCTGCATGATGCAGTATGTCGGCAGTACCTTAAGCAACTACATGTATTCCGATGTAATTGGTGACATTTCAATTGCCAGTTACGGCACATTGTTAAGTGCACCATTAATGCTCATAATCTTCATTACCGGACCAATGGTAGCTAAGAGAATTGGTTTGGAAAGACTGATTCGTTATGGCTTACTGGCAAGCTGCGTATTATATATATCATTATTCATTACGATGATGATAACCAACATCAACCCTTGGGTATATGCCATCTGGAGCAATACTGCTCTTGGTGTCGCCAGTATTTCCATCTACATGCAGTGGGGCTTGGTTGGAGAAGCAATTGACTATAATGAAATGATCACCGGCAAGAGAACGGAAGGTTCTATCTACGGCACCTTCAACTTAAGCAGAAGAGTAGGGCAGACCATTGGCAATTCAGCCGCCATGTTATTATTAGGCTGGATTGGCTATAATGGGGCTGTGGCAATTCAATCTGCTGCAACTATTACCGGCATATAGGTATTAACGGTATTATTACCTGGTATTCTTGTTCTTGGATCATGGGCAAGCTTCAAGTTCCTATGGAACATGGATGATGAAATGCGCAATAAGGTAGACGCATTCAAAACTGCTAAAAAAGGTTAAACAACATTCAATTAGATAACAAAAGGCGGTAACCGATTGATACCGCCTTTTGTCTGAAGAAATTAGAGCACTTTTTCCAAGAAGTCTCTGATACGCTGATTCTGTGTTTGGTTGAAAATGTATTCAGGAGTGTTACATTCGATCAACTGACCGTTTTCCATGAAACCGATGCGATCGGATATTTCCCTGGCAAAGTTCATTTCATGGGTAACGATGACGGTAGTTAATCCTTCACTTATCAGTTCTCTGATTACGTTAAGTACTTCCTTGACCATTTCCGGGTCAAGAGCACTGGTAGGTTCATCAAATAACATTATTTCCGGCTGCATGCATAAGCTTCTGGCAATGGCCGCTCTTTGTTTCTGGCCGCCTGACAGCTTGGCCGGGTATTCATTGGCCTTATCAGCCATGCCAACTCTCTTTAAGTATGTCATGGCCAGCTCTTCAGCTTCCTGCTTGCTCTTGCCTAAGACATTTATCGGGGCTAAGGTCAGATTATCCAATACGGTCATATTATTAAATAAGTTGAAGTGCTGGAAGACAAAGCCCATTACCGTTCTTTCCTTCTGACTTGCAGGACTCTTATAGTTTATTTCCTTGCCCTTAATGAGTATCTGGCCTTTGTCAGGCTGCTCAAGACCGGCAATGCATCTTAATACGGTGGACTTGCCGCTGCCGCTTGGGCCGATCAGACTTATTACTTCACCTTTGTTAATATGCAGTGAGAAGTCTGCTACAGCGTGTACCTTACTGTTAAAGGTTTTTGATAATGAGGTAATGTTAATCACTTAAGGCCAACCTCTTTTCCAGTTTCTTAGATGCATAAGAAATAATCAGATTAAGTACAAGATATATGCCGCTGGCCACAGTCAACGGTGGTATGTAGGCATAGAAATTTGCGCCGACAGTCGTAGCTGATTTCATGAGTTCGACTACCCCAATCGTTGATAAAAGCGAGGAGTCCTTTATAAGGGTAACGAATTCACTTACTAACGGCGGTAAGATGTTCTTGAATGCCTGCGGTAAGATTACCATGGTCATTTTCTGTCTGTAGGTTAACCCTAGAGTGTCAGCTGCTTCAAACTGACCCCTATCAACACCATTGATGCCGCTTCTGATCAATTCAGTCGTATAGGCACCACTGTTTAGGGAAATGGCCACGATACCGGTTATTAACGGGTTAAACCTGACAGATTTGCCGAAGATGAGACTGATGATGGCAGGCATTGCCAGATAGGCAAATGTGATCTGCATCATCATTGGTGTTCCTCTTATTACTTCAACATAGACGTTGGCCAATAGGTTAAGGATCTTGTTCTTTGACAGTTTGGCCGCAGCCCCAAGGGTTCCTAATATCGTACCAAAGAATACTGAGATGACAGCTATTAATAGTGATAATCCAGCCCCTTTAAGCAGATATAGAAATACATCCCAGGTTATTATTGAGAATTTCATCTCTTAGAGACCCCATTTTTCCTTTAAAGCGTCTGATTCACCGTTTTCAACAAAGCTCTTTATGGCTGTGTTTAGGGCTTCCAAGATGTAGGTATTTCCTTCCTTGACGGTAATGCAGAGATTATCTTCAGCGAGTTTTTCATCTAATACCTTTAATGATGAATTGGTGCTGACAAAACCTTCAGCAACCTTCTGGTCACAGACAACGGCATCAATCTGATTGCTCTTCAACATTTCAAACTGCTGCAGGTAGTCACCAGGAGAAGTCATTGTTACACCGCTTATCTGGCTGGCTGCTTCATAGCCAACTGTTCCTTCACCAGCGGCTACTGTCTTGCCATTAAGATCATCCAAGGTGTTGATGCCAGAATCCTTTAAGACACAGATGACCTGTGCTGAGAGGTAATAAGGGTCAGTGAACAGACACTGTCTTTTTGGATCATAGGAGAATGCGGCGATGCCAACATCTACCTGACCGGTCTGTAGGGCTGAAATGATGGTTGAGAAATCCATCTGCACAAATTCAGTAACATATGTCTGGCCATCAGCAGTAGTGATCTTGCTAACTAAGGCATTGGCCATGTCAACGTCGTAGCCGACAAGGTTATTGTTTAAGTCCAGTGATTCAAATGGTGGGTAGTCTGCGGAAATGCCGACAACCAGCTTTCCTTTTTCCAGAACTTCGTCATCAATGCTCTGAGCAGTTTTTTCATTGGCTGAACAGCCGTTGAGAATGAATGCGAATATTAATAATAATGATAATAGTTTTTTCATTTTGTTCCTTTCCTAACTTGTTATTATTGCGAAATCTTCGAATTGGTATTTCTTTAAGTTGTTTTCATCGAGTATGTATTTGTCACTGCCACTTGCGATCTCGTCAAATGCCTTTAGTACCTTTATTAATTCAATGCCGCATCTTAACGGCTCGTTATGTGAGGTCAGAAGGGTATAGTCGCAATAGGCAGAAGCTATCTTCTTAATTGTATTGTGATATCTCTGGAAATCTGAATTTGAGCCATCGTTATGGTTGATGTGAGCGTATAATGTTGCCGGGTAGAATGTATCTCCGGTAAACAGTATCTTGTTTTCATGATCGGCGAACATTACACTGTCAGGTGAATGGCCCGGTGTTTCAAGAACTTCTAATTTCATGTTTCCAAGATCAAATGTGAAGCCTTCTTCAAAGGTGAATATCTTGTTGGCCGGTTTGATGCAGTAGTTTTCCTTATCAAATCCATCTGGATAAGGCTCGCTGTTACAGCCATCTTCTACATTTGACTTTACTTCTTCGTAATCAAGTCCTCGTCGCAAACGCTTAAAGGCGATCTCATTGTTTAAGACATATGACTCTTTGAAGCTGTAGTCGCCACCGATGTGGTCAAAGTGAGTATGAGTGTGGGCAACTGTTATTTCCCCGTCATATAAGGAAGTAACAACTTTATGGATGTCACCAATGCCCAAGCCAGTATCGATCAACAGGGCCTTATTACTACCGATTACCAGATAGGAAATGACTTCCTGGAAGTGCTTGTCTTCATAGATGGCAAAAATGTTGTTTCTGATCTGATAAACAGAAAACCATGGATCAGCTGATTCAACTTTTAATAATGATGCATACTGTGCTCTTGGCAAAGCGTCATACCAGTTTTCAGGCATTACATTGTTTTTAGGCTTGTTGCTCATCTTAGTTCCTCCTTTTGTTAAAAAAAGTCCCTGTTGAATACTCAACAAGGACGTTATACCGCGGTGCCACCTTGATTCCCGAACATGGTGTTCGGGCACTTCATTATCTGTAACGGGATTACCCGTGGCTGGATACTGTTATTTCCCCAGTCAGACTCCAAGGCGCGTTCATTAATCGTATCTGGTCACCTTACACCAATTGTGACTCGCTGGACAGACCGTAAAAACTACTATTCCTTTTCATAGTGATATGAAAAGTTTACAGTAATTTATGAAAATGTCAAGAAAATTGATTTCAAAAATATAGAAAATTAGTTTTCTTCACTTTTTTACTTGCAGAATGTATAATAACATGGTGTCAAAGGGTGATTTAGATGAACGCAGTAGAAGTTAAGAATCTTTACTACAGTTACGATAAGGAAAAGTACGCCGTAAATGACGTATCTTTTACAATTCCTTACGGCAGCTATACGACTATCATCGGTCATAACGGCAGCGGTAAGAGTACAATTGCCAAGTTATTACTGGGGTTATTGGAAAAGGAAAAAGGGGAAATAAAAATTGAAGGTCTTGACCTTACTTATGAAAACCTGGCTGAGATCAGAAACAGAATCGGCATCGTTTTCCAGAATCCTGATAATCAGTTCATCGGTTCAACAGTCAGAGATGACATCGCCTTTGGTTTGGAAAACCATTGTTTCGAACAGGCAAAGATGGATTCCATCATTGAAGAATATGCTGAAAAAGTCGGCATGACTAACTTTTTGGACAGTGAGCCGACAAAGCTTTCCGGCGGTCAGAAACAGCGTGTAGCCATAGCTTCTGTTTTAGCCATGGGCTTGAACATTCTGGTATTTGATGAAGCAACCAGCATGCTTGATCCAACCGGTAAGAGAGACATCAGTAATCTCATTAATGAAATACACACTGATAAGAAACTGACTGTTGTTTCAATTACTCATGAAATTGAGGAAGTTGCCCAGTCAGACTACGTCATCGTAGTTGATAAGGGTAAGATTGCCTTAACAGGTACACCAAAGGAAATCTTCAGACACTCTGATGAACTCATCAGAATGCGTCTGGACATTCCATTTGTATATAAGGTAAGAAATGCGTTTAATGCGAAAGGGTTCAAGTTATCTGACACCCTTGAAATGGAAAGGATGGCGGATGAAGTATGTCAATACGTTTTGAAAAAGTAGATTTCGAATATTCGCCAAATACACCATTCGCATTCAAGGCTCTTACCGACATTGATCTTGAATTATCAAAGGACAAGATGACAGCCATCATTGGGGCAACCGGCAGTGGCAAGTCTACGCTTGTTCAGCATCTTAATGCCTTATTATTGCCTACAGGCGGTAAGGTAATAGTTGATGAACATACCATTGAAGCTGGCAAGAAGTTTGTCAAGACCAAGGACTTAAGACATAAGGTAGGTCTGGTATTCCAGTTCTCTGAATATCAGCTGTTTGAAGAAACCATCATCAAGGATGTTTCCTTCGGCCCTAAGAACTTTGGCGCAAGCGAAGAAGAAGCAATTGAAAAAGCCAAGAGAGCCTTGAAGACTGTTGGCTTGGATGAATCATATTACGAGAGATCACCGTTGGAATTATCCGGCGGTCAGAAGAGAAGAGTTGCCATAGCCGGCATCTTAGCCATGGGACCAGACATCCTGGTTCTGGATGAACCGGCAGCCGGTCTTGACCCGCAAGGTGCTGAACAGATGATGACCCTGTTCAGAAAACTTAATAAGGAAAAGGACATAACTGTTCTCGTCGTTACGCACAACATGGAGCATGTCTTAAAGTATTGTGATGAAGTAGTTGTACTTGATCATGGCAAATTATTAATGCATACGGACATGACCACATTCTTTGAAAATGAAAAATACATGGAAGAGGCAAACATCAACCCTCCTTCAATTATCAGATTCAAGGCCATGTTAAGAGAAAGAGGCATACAGATTCCTTCAGAAATATTAAGCATTGAAGATCTGGCCAGGTATCTTGTAGGGAGGAAAGGCAAATGAAAAATGTAACTTTGGGTAGATACATTCCACTTGATTCTTTCTTCCATAAGCTTGACCCGCGCAGTAAGATTTGCGCCATGTTTGCCATATTGATAGCCATATTCATTCCGGCAGGCTGGATCGGTTATGCGATCATCGGTGCTGTAATAGTCAGCTGCGTATTCATTGCCAAGCTACAGCTGGATTTCATAATCAAGGCCATGAAGCCGATGTTAATGATGATGGTGTTCCTGTTTGTCATTAACTTACTGGTTGTAAAGACCGGCGACCCGTTATTTACGATTGGCCCATTAACTGTTTATGTTGATGCCTTAACCCAGACTGCATATATCGCGGTAAGACTGGTATTAATGATCATGTTAACGACATTATTAACAGCTACTACCAAGCCAATGGACATGACATTGGGCATTGAGGACTTACTGGCACCATTTGAAAAATTAAAGGTACCAACTCATGACATTGCCATGATGATCTCCTTAGCCTTACGTTTCATTCCTACTCTGATTGACGAAGCTGACAGAATTCTGAAGGCTCAGTCATCAAGAGGCGTTGACTTTGAAAACGGCAAGTTTGGTGAAAAGATAACCGCCATTGTTTCTCTGATTGTTCCAATGTTTGTCTCGTGTTTCCAGAGGGCAGATGATTTGGCAGATGCCATGGAAGCCAGAGGCTATGTAGTTGGCGCTAAGAGAGTAAGATATAAGACATTGAAGTTCCATGGTGGGGACTATGTTGTTCTCATCGTAAGCAATCTCATTCTGGTTGGAATGATATTGATCTGGATATTTGTAAAATGAGATATAAGGCAATAGTCAGATATGATGGTACAGCTTATAATGGCTGGCAGATCCAACCTAACGGTATTACCGTTCAACAGGTCGTTCAGGATGCACTCAAATCTTTAACCTTACAGGAAATAAGTGTTACGGCAGCCGGCAGAACAGACGCTGGAGTCCACAGTTATGGTCAGGTGTTCCATTTTGATTGCGATAAACAGTTCAAGGACATTACCAGGGCAATCAATTCGCAACTGCCTGATGATGTCAGAATCGTTTCCTGCCAAGAGGTGAGTGACGAATTTCACAGTCGCTTTGACGCCAAGTGGAAACAATACAGATATGTCATTAATACAAACGGCTATGACCCGATAAGACGTAACTATGAATATCAGCTTAATGAAAAGCTGGATGTTGAATTAATGAGGCAGGCAGCTAAGGAATTTGTGGGTGAACACGACTTTACAAGTTTCAATGCCACAAAGCTTTCAGAAATGGAAAATCAGGTAAGAACCATTTACCGCATTGATGTTAATGAAAGAAATGGCAAGGTCGTTCTGGATTTCTATGGCAACGGTTTCTTAAGACACATGGTAAGAATGATGACGGGAACTCTGATTGAAGCAGGCAAGGGCAATATCACTGATGGTGATATCAGGGAAATGTTACAGGCAAGAGACAAGAACATGGTTCATTACAATGTACCGGCCTGTGGCTTATATTTAATGAGAATAAGTTATGATGACTTTTCCTAGGAAAGGTCATCTTTTTTCATAAATGCATCTTATGTAAAACAAATATAATCTGGGGAGTGTTTTTTATGAAATTGTGTTATAATGTTAAAGCATGCACCGGTGGCGGAATGGCAGACGCGTACGTTTGAGGTGAGTATGACACATGTCGTGTGGGTTCAAGTCCCATCCGGTGCACCATTTTTTTATTAGAAAAGGACTTCAGTTCATTATCTGAACTGAAGTCCTTTTTAACTTACCGTAAATGAACAGGAAGGTAATGAAGTGAACAGCCGCTGTTAATATCCAGCTTACCGGATATGACAGATACAGAATCTTCAAGGTATGATTGCTCTGGAAGATCGTGGCGATCCATACCAGTCTGAAGGCACAGGCACCAAGCAATGAAACGATCATTGGTAAGATTGAAGTTCCCATGCCTCTTAATGAACCTACAAGTACATCCATTATGCCGCACAGGAAGTATACTCGACATACATACGTCAGTCTTATGAAGCCTGCCGCAATTACCTCACTGTCAGTAGAATAAATACCTAGTAACTGATGGCCGAAGATGTAACCTAAGCCGCCGGCAAATAAGCCCATGAGTGTTACATATATTTCACATAATAACAGGATCTTGCCAACTCTCTTTATCTTTCCAGCTCCGACGTTCTGAGAAGTGAAGGTCAGACAGGTCTGATAGAAGGAGTTCATGGCATTATAGACAAATCCTTCAATTGAAACAGCTGCACCATTGCCAGCCATGACGATCTTGCCGAAACTATTGATTGATGACTGGATCACGGTATTACTGATTGAGAATACCGTTCCCTGAATGCCGGCTGGAATGCCGACCTTGGATATTTCAATCATTGAATCCTTATCAATGTATAAATGCTTTGGATCAAAGTGGGTAATGCCGTCATCATGTATGAGAACATATACAACAATGATGGCAGATACATATGATGATAATGAACTGGCCAAGCCAACCCCGGCTACATCCATATGTAATACGATTACGAAGAAAAGGTTCAATAAGGCGTTTAATACACCGGCTACTATTAAGGCAATGAGTGGGCGCTTGGTATCACCCTTGGCTCTTAAGATGGCACTGCCAAAGTTGTAGACCATCGTTGCCAGCATGCCGGTAAAGTAAACTCGCAAGTACAGGGTACTTAAGTCGATGACATCATCAGGAGACTTCATCATCTCTAATAATGTCTTACTCATTATGACTCCGAATACTGTTAATATTGCTCCTGATATTAGGGCAATGGTTAATGAAGTCTGAACGGCCCGACTTACGCTTTCCGCATCTCCTGAGCCAATTCGTCTGGCAATACAGACACTGCTGCCGACAGACAGACCAATGAACAGGTTAGTTACAAGGTTTATGAGTGAACCGGTGGAACTTACCGCTGCCATTGAAGCACTGCCGGAAAACTGTCCGACAACGATCATGTCTATGGCATTGAATAAAAGCTGCATGATGCCGCTGGCAATTACCGGTAAGGCAAATAATATGAGATTCAAAGGCAAGTTGCCATCAAGCATGTTAACCGTTCTTTTACTCATGGGAAACCTCCAATACAGATGGAATGTATTATAGCACTATGTATGGAATAAGTTCACTATAATGAACAGTTATTTTTATGGTAATATGCCTTTTTTCATGTTAAAATGACCAGGTTGTAAGAAGGTAAGTAGGAATGAAGATCGATTACAGAAAACTCATAGAGGAATTCATCGCCGTTTTGATTGCCTCAATGTTCATGGCCATAGGAATTGTCTTTGAACTGTTTGCGGCATTAGGCGGTGACAGTATCACGGTAATAGAAGAAGGCTTAAGCAAGACCTTAGGTGTAATGGTAGGTACGGCTTCAATACTGTACAGTACTTTCATGATCACGCTGGTATTCTTCTTAGCCAGAAAGTATCTTGGCTGGACAACCATTGCCAATGCATTGATGATCGGCTCTTTCATGAATCTCTTCTACCCACTATTGGCACCGATATTTACCAGTGACATTCTGTTCTACAGATATCTTGTTCTGCTGGCTTCTGTAGTACTGATATCAATTGGCTGCGTAATACTGATCAGATATCAAAGCGGCATGAATACGGCTGATGCTTTGGCTACGGAAATAGCCGCAAGATTGCATGTGGAATTCAGATATGCCCGAATCGCTCTTGACGGCTTAATGATCGGCTTAGGTTATGTCTTAGGCGGTACGGTTGGTATCGGAACAATAATCGCAATGGCCCTGACAGGCCCGGCCATTGACTACATTAATAAACTCGTTGATGTGTTCAAGGCAATGAAAACCTCAGAATAAATAAATATATGCTTCAAACATAAAAATGTTTGAAGCTTTTTTTATCATTGTTATTAGAAAACTTGAATAATGAAGAATATGGCGCTAAGTAATGTGAGGCATATACTTTGATTATATGTTAAAATATAGGTGTAAGTTTTTTCGGAGGAAATAATTATGATAGATTATACAGAAGGTTCCGGTAAGGAATACCACATTGGCGTTGGCAAAGGCGACGTTGGAGAATATGTAATTTTACCTGGTGACCCAAAGAGATGTGCAAAGATCGCACAGTATTTTGATGACGCAAAACTGGTAGGTGACAGCAGAGAATTTGTTACTTATACTGGTTATCTGAATGGCAAGAAGGTATCTGTTACATCTACAGGCATTGGTGGCCCAAGTGCTTCAATTGCGATGGAAGAACTGGTAAAGTGCGGTGCGCATACCTTTATCAGAATCGGTACCTGCGGTGGCATGCAGCTGGATGTAAAGGGTGGCGATGTAGTAGTAGCTACCGGTGCCATTAGAGCTGAAGGCACTACCAAGGAATATGCTCCTATAGAATTCCCGGCAGTACCTAACCTGGCAGTCACCAATGCCTTGGTAAAGGCTTGTGAAAAACTAGGAGTTGATCATCATGAAGGTGTTGTACAGTGTAAGGATTCATTCTATGGTCAGCACCGTCCTGAAACATTACCTAACGGTCAGGAACTGTTAAGAAAATGGGATGCATGGTTAAGACTTGGAACAGTTGCTTCAGAAATGGAATCTGCTGCCTTGTTCATTGTTGCGGCATATTTGAAGGTAAGAGTAGGAAGCTGCTTCTTGGTCGTTGCTAATCAGGAAAGAGCAAAAGCCGGCTTACCTAATAAACAGGAACATGATACAGATCTGGCAATCAGAGTTGCCGTGGAAGCCATTAAGGAATTAATGAGCCAGGAATAAGTCGTTATAAAAGGGACCGTCAGGTGATACGTACCCTGTCAAGTAGACAGAGGAAATAATTAAATCTCAGTGTATTTGATAACCATCTGTAATTACAGATTTCTGTGATACAGATGGTTTTCTTGTTCAGACAGATGTTGCCCGTGTTTTTAACTGCTCTATGTGTTCCCAGTAACGAATATACTTAGGATTGCCCGCAATTGGAAAACTAGCTTTATTCTCATTAGCCAGAGCTTCTTTTCTGACCTGTCCGGCAGTCTTACCCTTAAAGCGTCGCTGCGGATAAAAGTTAATGTAATAATCAGTGGCTTTATAAACAGCTTCAATCAGTTCTTCTTTTGTCTTTATGTTCGGATATAAGACTTGCA
>JAFUCG010000098.1 GCA_017459795.1 Erysipelotrichaceae bacterium
ATAACCGTCTTTATTATACCATTTTTGACATTATAAAAGGAGCAGTGACAATTCTAGCTGGTTATACAAGGATTATCTGCTCCTTCTTTATTATACTATTTTTCTATCCTTTTTGTTTATTATCTTTTGTCAACAAACTGAGCACATCCTGAGATGTGCTTTTATAGTGTTTCTTTCAAATGGTCAATTAAGCCTTGCTTATCCCATTTTTCCCAATGGCCACCAACGATCCAGTTAAGATCCATTTCTTCAAAGAGCTTGATCTGTTCTCTGGTCTTATCCTTGTCAGCTATCCAGGTAGGGAATACCCCGCTAATTGCATCGCCAATGAACAGTACTTTTTCTTCAGGCAGATAGGCAAATGTGGCATCATCGGTATGAGGTGAAACGGCTCTGAACAGTTCGATCTTTTCATTGCCGGCATCAATGGTCAGTTTATCCTTGAAGGTAACATCAGCCGGTACGACCTTGATCTCTCTGCCGCCGGAGTATTCCAGCATGATGCTTGGATCAAGATTAAGGAACTTCCAGTCGTTTTCTGAACTTCTGTTTCTGATGAAGTCCTTTAAGTATTCATTGGTCTTTTCATTGGCAATGGATATGCCGTTTATGCAATGCATGGCAAATGAATGATCCCAATGCCAGTGCGTAATTATCGTTAATGACGGTAATGGCAGGTTCTCTTTTCTTAGTAAATCATAGAATTCATTCAAGTGAGCATCAGAATGTCCGGCATCAACGGCTACACTGAATTTATCACCTTTAATGTAACCGAGGGCAGGGCGGTCTCTTTCTTCTTCATATGAAGTATACCAAATGCGTTCTGTTAATCTGTATAGTTCCATGGCAGTACCTCTCACAGAAATCATTTTAACAGATATAGTTAATTAATATGTATATGAATAGCTATTTTCAGTTATAATTAAAGATGAATTGAGCAGTTTTGGAGATATAAAATGAAAATACTATTTGTCACCAGTGAATGCGCACCGTATTCAAAATCAGGCGGTCTGGCAGATGTAGCCTTTTCCTTGCCGCCGGCTTTATTGCACGAAGGCAATAAAATTGAAATAATAACCCCTTATTACAAGTGCGTAAGAGAAAGATTTGAAAGTGAACTCACTTACATTACCAATCTGAGAGTAAGCTTGGGTAACGCTACGCTTTACTGTGGCTTGTTCAGAGGCTTGTTAAATGGGGTACCGATATGGTTCATCGATAATCAGAGCCTATTTGAAAGAGACAAGTTATATGGCTATGATGACGACAAGTTTCGTTTTGCCTGGTTCTCAAAGGCAGTTATTGATGTAATGCATCTGTTGGACTTTGTGCCTGACATCTTGCATTGTAACGACTGGGAAAGCGCGTTATGTGTCATGTATCTAAAAGATAATCAGGCAATTAAGCATGATTACCGTAATATTAAAACCGTATTTACCATCCATAACATTGCCTACCAGGGTCAGTATGGCGCAAGAGAAATGAGCGAAACATTTGCGCTTGATCCAGGCTGGTATCATGGTGGTTTAGGCTATGAATACATGGGCAGACATGACGTTAACCTAATGAAAGGTGCCATGTTAATGGCTGATGCCGTTTCAACAGTATCTCCAACCTATGCCAGAGAATTACACTATCCGGAATTCGGCATGGGCCTTGAAGGTGTCTGTGACTTAATTGAATCAAAGCTCTACGGTATCTTAAACGGCATTGATCCGGATCACTATGATCCAGGTAAGGACCCTAGAATTCCTGCCAACTTTACCGTAGAAGATAAGAGCGGCAAGCAGATATGTAAGGAATACATCCAGGAAACATTTGGCTTACGTAAGGAAAAGTCATGGCCTTTATTTGCCGTAGTAGCAAGATTAGTAGAACAGAAGGGCATAGAACTCATTAAGGAACTGTTACCAAGACTAATGAAGAATGGCATACAGCTTGTCATATTCGGTCAGGGTGAACAGCGTTACATTGATTATTTCAATCACTGTCTGATGCAGTATCCTGGTCAGTTTGGCTTCTCTGATAGATACAGTGAAGACATGGCTGCCAAGGTATTTGCCGGTGCAGACTTCTATCTGATGCCTAGTGCCTGTGAACCATGCGGCTTATCACAGATGATGGCAATGCGCTATGGTACAGTTCCAATCGTCCATGAAACCGGTGGATTAAAGGATACAGTCAGGCCTTATTCTGACTTTGACGGCATTGGTGACGGCTTCTCATTCAGCGATTACAACTCCAAGAGCTTGATGCTGGCAATTGATGAAGCCATCAAAGTTTACTTTGCTCAGGAAAAGGTATTTGAAAAGATCAAGGACAGATGCATGAAGAAGGACTTCTCCTGGAAGAAATCAGCCATTACCTACATGAAGATGTATTCAGACATCTGCGGCAGTGGCTATGATCCAGCTGTTACATTCATGGATGCCTATGATACATTAAAGGTTGTTTATGAAGATCTTGATGAAAAGCGTAATGCCTATCTCCAAGAACAGGCTGATGATTATTCAAACATCATTCAGATCAGAATTGAAGGACCTGGTGAAGGAACCTTCTATGTCAAATTCACAAAACAGGGCATGGAAATGGCACCATACAGTTATGATGGCGCAGACGTATATGTAAGTACGACTCTTGATAACTTATACAACATAGCTAACGGAACCGTAAATGCCGATAAGCTTTACGTAAACGGCCAGTTGAAAGTTGAAGGCAACATTTCCAAGGGTGCCGAAATGAGATACTTGCTTGGTAAGAACAAATGGAAATAGATTTTAATCTGTTTCCTTTTCAT
>JAFUCG010000099.1 GCA_017459795.1 Erysipelotrichaceae bacterium
GAATTACCGTTTTATGATGTTTATAGCATAATTGCTCAAACAGGAGGACGCATGGAAGGAGACAGCTACAGACTCGTTATTGAGAGGAGAAAGAATGACTAAGCAATTCAGTGATGCTTCAAAGCGGTTTTATAATCACTCAAGCAGGGGAAATCAGTTTAAATGGGTTGAAGATGATGTATGGTATAAAGCTGATGCATTGGGATATGAAGGACTAAGTGAATATGTCATTGCTGAGTTATTAAAACACTCTTCTTTAAAAAACAGTGAATACGTTGATTATCAGCTGGAAAAACTTAAAATAGGTAATAATGTTTTCAATGGATGCAAAAGCATTAGTTTTCTTAGCCCTGATGAAGAACTGATTACTCTGGAAAGACTATTCCAACTATATGCTGGTGAATCGCTTACCAGTTATATTTCGCAAATCAGTACAGTTAAGGAAAGAGTCAGAAAAACAGTAGATATTTTTCAAACACTGTGTGGCTTTAGCGGTTTTGGGGAGTATCTGTCAAAGATTATCGTCATTGACGCAATGTTTCTGAATGATGACAGACATTTTCATAACATAGCACTAATAAGAAACAGGATGAGTGAACAATATAGATTTGCACCTGTCTTTGATAATGGAGCAGCACTACTATCAGACATGATGTATTCATATCCATATGATAATGATATCGGTTCAGCATGCAGATCAGTGAAATCAAAATCGTTTGACGAAAGCTTTGAAAAACAACTGGATGCTTTTGAGGATTTATATGGTTTAAATATTACTTTTTCATTCTCTGAAGAAGAAATTGAAAGTGCAGTTCAATCAGCTGTTATTTATGAAAAAAAACTGAGAGACAGGGTGATTAGCATTCTGATATATCAAAGAAACAGGTTCAGTTACTACTTTGGCTGACAAGGTGCTATAATAGTAAAAAAGAGTGAGGGATTAATAATTGGAAAAATACATTGTCTGGGAACTGAATAATTACGATGTGGATACCATCATGAACGTGTTCGGTAATGGTGATGGTAATCTGAAACTGATTGCGGAGAGTCTGAAATGTCAGCTTGGTGTTGAAGACAATCAGGTCTTTGTTACCGATGAAAGTAAGAAGGCTGAAGCAGAAAACATCTTCAAGGAAATGGTAGAGATTTATAAGTCAAAGAAGCACATTGCCACTGAAGATGTTGTCACATTGTTAAATAACGGTTCAACCAGTTCTTTTTATAAGAAGCCGATAGCTAACGGCTATGGGTCCAGAAGTTTTTACTTAAGAACCAAAGGTCAGAAGACACTTTACGAGGCCTTTGAAAAACATGACATTACCATCGTTACCGGCCCAGCCGGTACCGGTAAGACATTCTTAGCCGTAGTATACGCCAGTAACTTATTGAAACAGGGCTTGATAAGAAAGATTATCGTAACCAGACCTGTTGTTGAAGCAGGGGAATCACTAGGTTTCTTACCTGGCGACTTAAAGGAAAAGGTAGACCCGTATCTGATTCCAATCTATGATTCATTTGCCGAAATATTCGGTCAGGCAAATGTTGAGAAAATGATGGAAAAAGGTGTAATTGAAGTAGCACCTTTGGCCTACATGCGAGGCAGAACGCTTAATGATGCCGTTGTAATTCTGGATGAAGCTCAGAATACGACCGGCATGCAGATAAAGATGTTCATGACCAGACTTGGCTTTAATTCCAAGATGATCATTACCGGTGACGTAACTCAGGTTGACTTACCGGCAAGTAAGCCATCAGGCTTAGTAAAGGCCATCAGCATAGTCAAGGATATTGATGAAATAGCCATCATCGAAATGAGCAAAAAAGATGTCGTCAGACATCCATTGGTTCAGAAGATCATTGAGGCCTACGAAAAACAGTGATTTCTTCAATTGTTATCGAGAAGTCAAAATGCTAGAATATTCGTAGAAAACAGAATAATGGCTGAAGAAACCGGGAGAGACTGATTAGATTCAGAGCCGAAGGGGCAAGCAAGAACTCTCAGGCAAAAGAACCGGTTTTGGACAAACTCTGGAGAGCGTAAGCACCAAAGAAGCAATCCCTTTAGGGGAGAATCTTTCAGGTAAGATACAGAGGCAGGATTTTTTACCTGCCTCTGTTTTTAATAGGAGAGAATTTTTATGGAACTAAAGACACCGTTATATGATGTCCATGTGGCTGAAGGAGGTAAGATCGTACCTTTTGCCGGTTACCTGTTACCGGTACAGTACGCTACTGGTGTAATCAAGGAACACATGGCTGTCAGAGAAGCCTGCGGGCTTTTTGATGTATCCCACATGGGAGAAATAACCTTCAGGGGAGAAACCGCCCTGGCTTCCTTAAATCACATTCTGACCAATGACTTTACCAACATGAATGTCGGCAGAGTCAGATACTCAGTGATGTGCAATGAAAACGGCGGGTGTGTTGATGACTTAATCGTCTATAAGTTTGCGGATGACTATTACTTTGTAGTTGTAAATGCTTCTAACAGACATAAGGATTACGAACACATGAAGAAGAACATTCTTCCAGGTACCGTAATTGAAGACATATCTGACAGTCTTGCTCAGGTTGCCTTACAGGGGCCAAGAGCAATAGACATCATGAAGAAACTGTTGCCTGAGGAATGCATTCCAATGAAGAACTATACGGCAATTGAAAGTGTCAACATTAACGGTATGGATTGCATCATATCATTTACCGGTTATACAGGTGAGGCAGGCTATGAGATCTATACCGCAAAGGAAAATGCTGAAAAGCTGTGGCATACCTTAAGAGAGGCGGGGGAGGAATTCGGCTTGATCCCATGTGGCCTGGGAGCCAGAGATACTCTGAGACTTGAAGCCGCTATGCCATTGTACGGTCATGAAATGGACGATGTCATATCACCGCTTGAAACAGGGCTGGATTTCGGGGTAAAGATGAAAAAGGAAGAATTCATCGGCAAGAAGGCTCTTGAGGAAAGAGGCGAACCGCAGATCTGCAGAGTTGGTTTACAGCCAATTAACAGAGGTATCTTAAGAGAACATCAGGACATCTATGTTAATGGTGAAAAGATTGGCCATACTACCAGCGGCACCCATTGCCCATACTTAGGCAAGGCCGTAGCCATGGCTTTGATCGATAAGAAATATAAAGAGTTAGGAACTGTTGTAGAGGTTGATGTCAGAGGACGCATGATCAAATCTGAAGTCATCGCATTACCGTTCTACAGCAGAAAGAAATAGAAACAGAGGAGAGGAGAAGAATATGAATAATCCAAAGGAATTGAAATACACTAAGACTCATGAATGGGTTAAAGAGGAAGATGGCCTGTTCGTTGTAGGACTGACTGATTTTGCTCAGGACGCATTGGGCGACATCGTCTTTCTTAATCTTCCGTTAGTAGGCGATGAAGTAACAGCCGGTGAAGTATTCGGCGATGTTGAGTCAGTAAAGGCTGTCAGCGATGTCTATTCACCAGTTACCGGCAAGGTAGCAGCAGTTAATGAAGAGTTACTGGAAAATACTGCCATGATCAATGAAGATTGCTACAATGCCTGGTTGATCAAGGTTGAAGATGTTACAGGAACTGAAGAACTGTTAGACGCTGAGGCATACGAAGAAGTCTGCGCAAACGAGGCATAACATGTCCGGTTACGTTGTTAATACCAAGCAGGAGCAGCAGGAAATGTTGGAATCCATTGGCTTAAAGTCAATGGATGACCTTTACGCTGCCGTTCCTGAAGAAGCCAAGCTGAAGGAGTTAAACATTCCTGAGGGCAAGAGTGAACTGGAAGTAATCAGGGAAATGAAGGCTCTGGCTGATAAGAACGTTGTTTACAAGCACATTTTCAGAGGTGCCGGGGCTTATAATCATTACATTCCAGCCATCGTAAAGAGCGTTACTTCAAAGGAAGAATTTTTGACAAGCTATACACCATATCAGGCTGAAATATCTCAGGGTATCTTACAGTCAATCTTTGAATACCAGACTCAGATGTGTGAATTAACCGGTCTGGATGTTTCAAATGCTTCTGTATATGATGGGGCCGTAGCAGCTGCCGAAGCAATCATGATGGTTCAGGAACGTAAGAGAAGTGATGTACTTGTTTCTGACTGCATAAATATCGGAACCATGGGGGTAATCAAAACCTATTGCGAAAGCCGTAACATTAATATCATCAGTGTTAAGAGTAAGGACTTCGCCATGGATCTTGATGATCTGAAGGAAAAACTAAATGAAAATGTTGCCGGTGTATTAGTTCAGTCACCTAACTTCTATGGTGTCATCGAAGACGTTGAAGAAATCAGTAAGATTTCTCATGATGCCGGGGCAAAGGTGATTTTCTCAACTAACCCAATTGCCTTGGCATTATTAAAGAATGCTAAAGAAGTAGATGCTGATATCTGCGTAGCTGAAGGTCAGTCTTTAGGCTTACCATTAAGCTTTGGCGGTCCATATCTGGGCATCATGACCTGTAAGAAGGAATTAATGAGAAAACTGCCTGGCAGAATCGTTGGTCAAACTAAGGATGCAAAGGGAAACAGATGTTTCGTATTGACCTTACAGGCCAGAGAGCAGCATATCAGAAGAGAAAAGGCCTCTTCCAACATCTGTTCTAATGAAGCATTATGTGCCATGACTGCTTCTGTCTACTGCGCAGCCATGGGACCTGATGGAATCAGACAGGTGGCTAAAAACAGTGCTTCAAATGCTCATTATCTGGCTGCAGAGTTAAGCAAGATCAAGGGCTTTGAACTTATTTCAAATAAGCCATTCTTCAATGAATTCTACATGAGCTGTCCAAGAGAATGCCGCCAGATCGTTCAGCAACTGGCTGAAAAGGGATATCTGGCAGGTTTACCTATCAGCAACAACATTTTATGGTGCTGTACGGAAATGAACAGCAAGGCCGAAATCGATGAAATGATCAGCATCATTAAGGAGGCGTTATAATCATGAAACTGTTATTTGAATTAAGTAAGGAAAACAGAAAAATGAATCTGATACCGCCATGTGATGTACCTGAATATTCATTTGATGAAACATTATTAAGAAAAGAAGAACTGCGTTTACCGCAGATAAGTGAAGTAGATTTATCAAGACATTACACCAGACTTGCCAAGCAGGCTCATGGTGTAAATGACGGCTTCTACCCGTTAGGCAGCTGTACCATGAAGTACAATCCTCGTATTGATGAAGAGGCTGCAGCACTTGAAGGCTTTACTGCCATTCACCCATTACAGCCGCAGTCAACATTACAGGGCGCGTTACAGGTAATCTATGAGGCCAGGGAACTGTTATGTGAAATAACAGGCATGGATGACATGACATTCCAGCCGGCGGCTGGTGCTCATGGCGAATATACGGGTTTACTGTTGATCAGGAAGTATCATCAGAGCCGTAACGACACCAAGAGAGTCAACATCATTGTTCCTGACTCAGCTCATGGTACAAACCCAGCCAGTGCCACAATGGCCGGCTTCAAGGTAATTAACGTATCTTCAAATGAAAACGGCGGAGTCGACTTAGAAGCGTTGAGAAATGCGGTTGGCGAAGATACAGCCGGATTGATGTTAACCAATCCTAATACATTAGGTTTATTTGACCCTAATATCCTTGAAATAACCAGAATAGTACATGAAGCTGGTGGCTTATGTTACTACGATGGTGCCAATATGAATGCGATCATGGGAACTGTCAGACCTGGAGACATGGGCTTCGACTGTATGCATCTGAATCTGCATAAGACCTTTGGAACTCCTCATGGCGGTGGCGGCCCTGGTTCAGGTCCGGTAGGCTGTAAGGAATTCTTAAAGAAGTTCTTACCAAAATATACGGTAAGTAAAAACATGGACGGTAACTATTATCTCGATGTTGCCGAGAATTCAATGGGTAAGGTAAGAAGCTTCTATGGCAACTTCTTAGTTGTCGTTAAGGCTTTGACCTATATCAAGTCATTAGGTAAGGAAGGCATTAAGGAAGCCAGCTGTAATGCGGTATTGAATGCCAACTACTTAATGAACAAGTTAAAGGGTTACTATGATGTAGCCTATGATCAGATCTGCATGCATGAATTCGTCTTGTCTCTTGATAAGATGAAACACGAAACAGGTGTAAGTGCCATGGATGTTGCCAAGCAGTCTCTTGACTTTGGAATCCATCCTCCGACAATGTACTTCCCATTAATCGTTCATGAAGCATTAATGCTGGAGCCAACGGAAACCGAAAGCAAGGAAACTCTGGATGAAGCCGCTGAGATATTCATTGAAATAGCCAGAATGGCTCATGAAGATCCTGAGTATCTGCACGAAGCTCCTCATAACTGTCTGATCAGAAGACCGGATGAGGTAGAAGCTGCCCGTAAGCCAATCTTACGTTACGAGTTTGAAAATGATCAGTAAACTCTACTACATCGAAACTGATTCATTGGATCCATATCATAACATTGCCTTGGAAGAGTATCTTTTGGATACTCTTCCTGTTAATAGTATGACCATGTATCTGTGGCAGAATGAAAGAACCGTTGTCATAGGCAGAAATCAGAGCAGTTACAATGAGGTAAACATTCAGAAACTGGAAGAAGATGGCGGTCATTTGGCCAGAAGACTTTCAGGCGGTGGAGCCGTTTACCATGATACAGGGAACCTGAATTTTACCTTCATTACTTCCAAAGCTGACTTTGACCTGGCAAAACAGGATGAGGTAATACTTAATGCCTTAAGAAGATTTAACATAAAGGCGGAAGTAAATGGGCGTAATGATCTGACGATCGAGGGCAGAAAGTTTTCCGGCCACGCCTATTACCATACAAATAAGAACAGTCTGCATCATGGCACAATAATGGTTTCGGTCAATGAAAACAGTCTTACTGACTATCTGAATGTCAGTAAGAAGAAACTGGCAAGTAAAAAGGTTGAATCAGTCAGAAGCAGGATAATAAATCTAAATGAACTGAACAGTTCTATAACCGTTAATGAATTGAAGAATGAACTGATCATGAGCTTCATTGAAACCTATAACTCAAATCCAACCATATTAAGTGAAGAGGATCTTGATAAGGATGAAATAAGAAGAAGGGCTGAAAGGTTCGCTTCTGAGCAATGGAAATACGACAAACCTGAAACCTTTGACAAGGAGCAGGAACAGCGTTTTATGTGGGGCACGGTAACTGTCAAGTACAGTGAAGAAGATGGCTTGATAAGTAATTCAGCCATTTATACCGATAGTCTAAATACAAATGAATTAATAAAACTGCCTTCAAAGCTTAAGGGCAGAAGAATTGATTCAGCACTATATGAAATAGCTGATAACGACGAAGAAAGAGATGTAATCAGTCTTCTATTAGGAGGTCAAGCAGATGAAATATGATCTGGCAATAATCGGCGGGGGCCCGGCTGGCTATACAGCTGCCTTCAAGGCCGTTGAAAATGGCTTGGGTGTGATTTTATTTGAAAAGGATAAGATCGGCGGCACCTGTCTTAATCGTGGCTGCATTCCAACCAAGAGCTTGTTACACAGTGCCGTAGCCTATGAAAAACTGGATAAGCTGGCTGAAATAGGAATAAGTGTAAGTGATAAGAGCTTTGATTATGGTGCAGTATTAAACAGAAAGAGTAATGTTGTTGATACGTTAAGAAGTGGCATTGAAAAAGGCCTTAAAAGCAAGAAGATAACCCTAGTCAATGGCAAGGCCGTAATTACGGGAAACAATAAGATTGAATGTAATGACGAAGAATATGAAGCAGATAACATTGTCATCTGTACCGGTTCAACGGTTGCTTTGCCGCCAATTGAAGGCATTGAACTGGCAATTACTTCTGATGACATTCTGGAAAAGGATGCTGGATTGGCAGACAGCCTTACAATTATCGGTGGTGGGGTCATTGGTCTGGAAATAGCCAGTGTATACCTGAGTCTTAATAAGAAGGTCACCATTCTGGAAATGGCAGAACAGTTAATTCCTAACATGGATAAGGAACTGGCAACCAGAATCAGTGTTTATCTGAAGAAGAAAGGCGCTGAAATCGTCACAAAGGCCCAGGTTAAAAAGATTGAAAATACTGCTGAAGGCAAGCTAACAACATACCTTGATAAGAACGGTAATGAAAAGACAGTCTTAAGCAAAGAAGTATTGTGTGCTACAGGCAGAAAGGCTAATGTGTCTGGATTGTTCAATAATATTGAAGTCACAATTAACAGAGGCATAGTTACTGATGAAAACTATGAGACAAACGTCAAGGGCATATATGCCATTGGTGATTGCCGCAGCGGTAACATTCAGCTTGCGCATACTGCCATGGCCCAAGCCAGAAATGTCATCGATGTGATCTCAGGTAATAAAAAGAGTGTAGATGACCGCTTGATTCCATCATGTGTCTATACTGATCCGGAAATGGCTTCCGTAGGCTTAGCTGAAAGTCAGGCTAAAGAGCAGGGAATAAATGTCATAACCAAAAAGACTTTGACTGGCGCCAATGGCAAGTGTCTGATAGAACAGGCTGACAGTGGCTACCTCAAGCTGATCATTAATGGTGATAATGAACAGATCATCGGGGCACAATTGATATGTGAAGACGCAACTAATCTGATTGGTGAACTGGCAGTAGTAATACAGAAAAAAATGACAGTTGAAGAATTAAGAGAGGTTGTTCACCCACATCCAACGATTGTGGAAATGATAGCTGACTGTATAAATTAGAATCCTCCGGGATTCTTTTTTTAGGAATTCTTTCATGATGGTCATAAAGATGGATAGGGAGGAAAGGTCTTTTACACGAATTTGTTCGTTAAAATATCAATATTATGATAAAATATTGATATAGAGGTGAAATAAATGCTAGAGATCATAAGACCGTCTTCAGAATTGAGAAATAAGTACAGTGAAGTTGTAAAAGAATGCAGAGATAAAAATGTTGCGACCATACTTACAGTAAATGGTAAAGGCGATTCAGTTATCCTCGATCTGGAAAAATATCGGGAAATAATGGATGAACTTGAACTGATGAGAAATCTGGCAGAGGCAGAAGAAGATGTCAGAGAGGGCAGAGTTGCCCCAGTTTCTGATATGTTTATCAGTATTCGTAAGAAAATTGAAACAATGGAGTTCTGATGAACCATACAATACTAAGAACAGATAAGTTTGATGAAGAATTATTCAATATTATTTACTATATCGCTGCATCCTCACATAGTAAAGAAATTGCCTTGAATTATCTGTCAGAAATAGAAGAAGCAACTGAAGTATTGAAAACATTCCCACAAGCTGGAGTAGTTCCGAAAAACAGAACTTTAAGCAGACAGGGTTTCAGAGCATTGGTTGTGGCTAAACACCACATGATATTTTACAAGGTTAACAATAATCAGGAAGTTATACTTTATCATATTGTCGATATCAGGAGAAACTATATCAAGCTTGTAAGATAGAATAATAGGGCGTTTGTAAAAGATAACTGTTTATAAAAATTAGAATCCTCAGGGATTCTTTTTTTTTAGGAATCTTCATAAAACAATAATAAAGATGTATGGGAGGAAAAACTTCGTTGTATAAAATAGCTAAAATTACTATAATAAAATTAGCTAATATTAGGAGGCTATTATGGTAAAGGCGATTGTAAGTGCAACGGAGATAAAAAATAATTTTGGAAAATACATGGATATGATAGTTAACGGTTATGAAGTCATAGTGACAAAAAACGGTAAAGAAATAGGTAGGTTCATACCAAAGGACATGGCAGTGTCCTTTCTGACTGATGCGCTTACAGGTGTAATTGAAAATGAATACGATTTGAAATCTCTCAAGGATGAGGAATTGTCTAGGAAATATGAAATGTCTTATTGATACGAACATTATTCTGGATGTTCTCATGAAAAGAGACGGTTTTTGGCAATCTTCAGCGCAGGTTCTGAAGGCGTGTGAAATCGGTACGATTGAAGGATCAATGACTGTTCAGTCATTTTTGGATAGCACTTATGTTTTGCACAAGGAACTTAACAGCCAAAAGATAAACATCATATATGACTACTTAAGTCTGATACTCCGTGTGGTTGAAATAAATGGAGAAGATTTAAGAAAAGCATGCAGCTATGATTACAGTGATTATGAAGACGCTGTTCAAACTGCCGTTGCTGAAAGACTTGAGGTTGACTATATCGTGACAAGGAATCCAAGAGATTTCAAAAATGAGATACCAGTTATCACACCTGTCGAGTTAATAAAAAAGCTATATGATAAAGGATAATTGTGGTGTATCCTGTATAAGAAAGTTATTATCATT
The DNA here is from genome assembly GCA_017459795.1 of Erysipelotrichaceae bacterium. Classification (GTDB taxonomy): domain Bacteria; phylum Bacillota_I; class Bacilli_A; order Erysipelotrichales; family Erysipelotrichaceae; genus RUG521. Next base: position 10,261 of record JAFUCG010000099.1, read on the forward strand.
AACTGACAAGGTGAATGAAGAGCTTATCAGAAACCTGGAATACAGGGTTAATGAAGAAGGATTGTCATTCTTAAACATGATGGAAGTCATACAGGAGTATGGCTATGAAGTAAAAGCCTATCGCAGTGAATTACCTTATTACGAAACTCCTTATCTGATGTTTGACAGTAAAAAGAAGCACTACTATCTGATCATTAAATTTGATGATAAGTACTGTTATATGTATGATCCCAACATCGGTGATCTGAAGATTTACCGAAAGCTGTTTAAATTGTTTTGGTGCCAATATTATCTGACCATATGTTATAATAAAGCCGAATGAAGAGGTTTTTTAATATGGCATTGAATGTATATAATCAGACAGACTACCGTGGTTATTTGAAGTACAAAGAATATTTCAGAGAAATACTGAATAACGCCAGAGAAGTACTTGATTTACCGAAAAGGGTAGCCGTCAGTGTTATCTTTGTTAATGATGAGCAGATTCATCAGATCAACCGTGATTACCGTAATATTGACAGACCAACGGATGTTATCTCCTTTGCCTTGGCTGATAACAAGGATGAGATAGATTACATCCCTGAGGAGTTAGGTGACATTTTCATTAACATTGACGCTGCCAGAAGACAGGCTGTTGATTACCAGCATTCTGAAAAAAGAGAAATCTGTTTCCTGTTTACTCATGGCCTGCTTCATTTAAATGGCTTTGATCATCAAACTAAGGAAGATGAACAGGAAATGATCAGATATCAGAAACTGATTCTGGATAAACTTGTAGGACAGGACGACTAAATTGAAAAAGATAATCAACAAATTCAGATACGCCTTTCAGGGGCTCATACATGGTTTTAAGTATGACAGCAGCATTCGCATTCAGTTTTTCTGTGCCGCTGTTGCCATTACCGTTTCATTAGTAATGCATTTTACAATGGATGAAATTGCCATTGTCTTACTTTTCTGTGCTCTGATCATTGGCTTGGAATTCACCAATTCCACCGTTGAAAGGATCATGAATCTGGAAGAGCCGGAAATATCAAGATCGGTTAAACATATTAAGGACATGGCTGCTGCCGGCGTCTTAGTCGCCAGCATCTTTGCGGCCATCGTTGGCATTGCCTTTGTGATCAGGCACTTGCCGTTTTAGTTGGAGGTTTTATGGAAGACAGAGAATTATTGAACCTTGCCTTTGAGGCAATGAAGAACTCATATGCCCCATATTCCAATTTCCATGTCGGTGCATGCGTATTATGCAAGGATGGAAAGTACTTTTATGGTGCAAATATAGAAAACGCATCTTATGGTGCAACTAACTGCGGTGAAAGAAGTGCCGTATTCGCAGCTTATTCAAACGGTTACCGTAAGGGTGACATTGAAAAGCTGGCAATCGTATCAGATGGTCACCGCATTGCCTGGCCTTGCGGCATCTGCCGTCAGGTATTAACGGAATTACTGGATCTGGATACTCCAATCCTTTTGGCAACAAAGGATAAGGAAGACAAGATTCTGGTAAGAGATCTGATGCCGGCGATTTTTGGCCCAGAGGATTTGGAAGATGGCATTTAAGGCAGGATTTGTAGCGCTCATCGGCAAGCCAAATGTCGGAAAGAGCACATTATTAAACAGCGTACTGGCTCATAAGGTAGCCATTGCCACCCCAAAGCCACAGACTACCAGAGATAACATCCGTGGCATTCTGACTTTGGAAGACAGCCAGATCATTTTCATCGATACTCCAGGCATTCATAAAAGCAGACAGAAGCTTTCTGCTTCCATGGTCCAGAGAGCATATGATGCGGTAGGAGACGTAGATGTAGTACTGTTACTGGTAGATGCCAGTAAGCCATGGAATAAGGGCGACGACATCATCGTTGACAGTATCAAGAAAGTAAACAAGCCAAAGTTCCTGATCATAAACAAGGTTGATAAGCTCAACAAGCAGGAACTCATTGAATATTTGAATAAGGTTGACCAGGACATCTTTGATGAGATCATCCCGTTATCAGCCTTAAAGAGCAAGAACATTCAGGAACTGGTTGAAACCATCAAGAAATATCTGCCTGATGATGTCCAGTATTATCCTAGTGACATGATCAGTGATTACCCGGAAAGCTTCATGATGGGGGAAATAATCAGAGAAAAAATCTTAATGAATACGGAAGAGGAAGTTCCTCATTCAATTGCCGTACAGATCGAAGAAGTTACCAGAAAGCCAAATGTTACTTACATCAGGGCAGTCATTGTCGCTGAAAAGCAGTCACAGAAGGCCATCATAATTGGTAAGCAAGGCATGATGTTAAAGAAGATAGCTACCTTTGCCCGTCAGGAACTGGAAGAAAGACTTGGCTCAAAGGTATATCTGGAAATGTTTGTCAGAGTAGAGGAGAACTGGCGTAACAAGCAGTCACAGTTAAAAGAGTTAGGATACTTGGATAAGGAATGAACGACACAATAGCAGGAATCGTAATCAGAGAAACAGAAGTAAAGGAAACAGATGCCATAATAACCGTCTATACGGCTGACTATGGCAAGCTTTCCTTATATGGCAAGGCCTTAAGAAAGATGTCCAGTAAGAACGCCTATGCCTGCCAGATGTTTGACTACAGTGATTTCCTGCTTGACTATAATCCTAATAAGGATGTTCAGTTATTGAAAAGTGCCAATTTGAAGAAGGAATACATGGGCATCAGGACGGATTATGACCGTTTGTCATTGGCTTCCGTAGTAGTTGAAATCATCAGTCAGCTGGAAGATGACAGTATGTTTGACATTCTGCAGCTTACTCTTGAAAAACTTAACAGCGATAAGGAACCGTTTACGGCCTTCAATGTATTTGTGGTATATGTCTTAAACATGTTAGGCATTACCCCGGTAGTTGACGAATGTGTCAGCTGCGGTTCAACTACTAACATTGAAACGATCTCAATCGCCGATGGCGGCTTCATCTGCCATAACTGTAATAAGACACTGCATCAGAAACCGCTTGACGTGGAAATGTTGAAGCGTTTCAGAATAATTAATAAGGCCAGCTTTGAAGTCTATGATAAACTGTATGGCCTTAACCTCAACGACTACCAGCTAAGCGCACTTCTGGTTGAATTCCTGTGCACTCACAGTGGCATGCGCTTGAAGAGCTGGCGCAGTGTTCAAAACTTATAAATATATATAAAAAATAAATATATAAAAAATGTATCATCAACTTGACTTTTGAAAAATGCGATGGTACTTTTTGTATCGTTTAAGGGAGGGTTTTATTATGAGCAAATATACATTTGATCAGATCACCAGCCATCTGAAGGCTTCAGGCTTTGTCTTCCAGGGCTCTGAGATTTATGGTGGCTTGTCAAATACATGGGACTTCGGCCCATTAGGCGTGGCCTTGAAGAAGAACATCAAGCTGGCCTGGTGGAAGAAGTTCATTCAGGAAGATCCAAATAACGTTGGCATTCAGTCAGCCATCTTAATGAATCCGGAAGTCTGGGTAGCTACAGGACACTTAGCTAATTTCTCAGATCCGTTAATTGACTGTAAGAACTGTAAGACAAGATACCGCGCTGACCAGCTGATCGACGAAGTATCAGGCGGTACAGTTAATACCGAAGCCATGAGCAATGAAGACATGGTCAACTACATCAAGGAAAACAAGATTGCCTGTCCACATTGCGGTTCACATGACTTTACCGACATCAGACAGTTCAACCTGATGTTCAAGACATACCAGGGTGTATTGGAAGATGCCAAGAATACTGTTTACCTGCGTCCTGAAACAGCACAGGGCATGTTCGTAAACTTCAAAAACGTACAGAGATCAATGCGTAAGAAACTGCCATTCGGCATTGGCCAGGTTGGTAAGAGCTTCCGTAATGAAATCACTCCTGGTAACTTCATTTTCCGTACCAGAGAATTTGAACAGATGGAAATGGAATTCTTCTGTCAGCCAGGTACTGATGATGAATGGTATCCATACTGGCGTAACTTCTGTAAGCAGTGGTTATTGAACCTGGGCTTAACAGAAGCAAACATGAGAATGAGAGACCATACACCGGAAGAACTCGCATTCTACAGTAAGGGCACTTGCGACATCGAATACATGTTCCCAACATTAGGCTGGGGAGAAGTATGGGGTATCGCTGACCGTACTGACTATGACTTAAAGCGTCACATGGATCATTCAAAGGAAGACCTGTCTTACTTAGATCCATTTACAAATGAAAAGTATGTACCATATTGCGTTGAACCAGCCGTAGGCGTAGAAAGACTGTTCTTAGCCTTCAGTTGCGACGCATATGATGAAGAAGAACTGGTTAAGGAAAACGGCGATAAGGATTCAAGAATCGTCATGCATTTCCATCCAGCCTTGGCACCATTCAAGGCAGCCGTATTGCCATTACAGAAGAAGTTAGGCGAAAAGGCTCAGGGAATCTACCGTGACTTAGCCAAGTACTTCGATGTTGAATATGATGAAACCGGAAGCATCGGTAAGAGATACCGCAGACAGGATGCCATTGGTACTCCAATCTGCATTACCGTTGATTTCGATACTGAAAATGACGGCTGTGTAACGATCAGACATCGTGACAGCATGGCTCAGGAAAGAATCAAGATTGAAGATTTAAGAGCTTACATCGAAAAGATGATTGAATTCTAGGAGGATACAGGTGGCCAGAATACCTGAAGAAGTCATAAATGAAATAAGGCAGAAAGCCAACATTGAAGATGTAATAGGGCACTACATAGAAGTCATCAGAAAAGGTAACGGCTATGTGGCAATGTGTCCTTTTCACGATGACCATAACCCATCACTAAGCATTTCCAAGGACAAGCAGATCTTCAAGTGCTTTGTGTGCGGTACGGCCGGTGATGTCTTCGGCTTCGTTCAGAAATACGAGAATGTTGATTATGTTACAGCGGTAAAGAAAGTCGCTGATCTGATCGACTATAAGTATGATTTTGGCAGCGAGTATACCAACACATTTGTCGAAACAAACCTGCACAAGGTCTTAAGAGAATCAGTGATCTATTGCCAGCACGAATTAAACAGTCAGGCAGGAGTAAAGGTAAAGAGTTATCTTACCAACCGTAAGCTGTCTAATGAGGTAATTGAAAAGTACCAGTTTGGCTATAATCCGGGCGGCAATGTACTTTATAACTTCCTAAGCAAGAAGGGCTATCAGGATAAGGACATCATTGAAGCCAACATGGCCAGATTGACCGAAAGAGGAATCTCCGATGTCTTCTATGACCGTTTAATGATACCGATTCATGACAAAGATGGTCATCCAATCGGCTTTACGGCCAGAACACTGGATCCAAATAACCCTAGCAAGTACATCAACTCAACTGATACACCGTTATTTAAGAAAAGTGAAGTGCTGTTCAATTTCCACAGGGCCAAAGATATCGCCAGAAGAGACAAGTTCATGGTCCTGGCTGAAGGGCCAATGGATGTCATTGCCTTTGACAGAGCCGGCATCAGTAATGCGGTCTGTTCTATGGGCACCAGCTGTACCAGAAACCAGTTACTTTCTCTAAAGAGAATAACAAGCAGACTGGTCATGGGGTTTGATGGCGATAAGGCTGGTCAAAATGCCATCTATAAGGTTGGAAGTCTAGCACAGAGTTTAGGCTTTGAAGTACTGGTACTTAATAACAGTACTGACAAGGACCCTGATGAAATCGTCAACAGCGGTGGTGGTGACATGTTAAAGACCATGGTCACAAATGCCATCAGCTGGATTGAATTCATCTTCACTTATTTCCAGAAGCAGTATAACCTGTCAAACTATACATCCAAGAAGGAATTCTCCAACAAGGTAATGCAGGAGATAAACAAGCTGAATGACAGTTTTGACAGAGAAAACTACATAAACAGACTGTCTTCCTTAACCGGTTTCCAGACGACTGTATTCGATAAGAATGTCGTTTCACCAAAGCCGGAAAGAAGAGAAGTTGAAACCGTTGAAGTCATTACCAGAAATAAGGATGGTGTGACCATTGCGGAAAGAACGATATTGAAACAGATGCTTAATTCCAAGCAGATGTGTGACACATACAAGAAGGAACTCAACTTCTTGAGAAACAGGGACAGTAATACTCTGGCAATGTACATTGTCGATTATTACAACTATCATGATCAGTTGAACGTTGCTGAGTTTGTCGGTTCATTGGAAAATGAAAGACTGAAGGCTCTGGTATTTGAGATAGTAGATGATGATCTGATAGAAGACAAAATCGATAACAAGGTATTTACCGATGCCATTAACAGGATAAAAGTCAGCGTGATAGATGATCAGATCTCCCAGAAAAACCAGGAGATGAAGAACTATACTGACTCAACCGTGCAGGCCAGGATCCTGC
>JAFUCG010000100.1 GCA_017459795.1 Erysipelotrichaceae bacterium
ACCGAACTTTCCAAAATAGGCAAAAATCTGCTCGATAGGGTGTGAAGAATCTGCGAAAAAGATAAATTGTTAAAAAAGGAAACAACATCAGTCGTTTCCTATTTCAAACATGTCTCTTGGGAATATGCTTAATGATTCTGCACCTGTTTCTGTTATCAGGACCATGTCCTCTACACGCATGTACATTTCACCAGGGAACATCATCTTCGGTTCTGAACAGAATACCATGCCAGGTACAAACGGTTCATCCTCTGTATCCATCAGCATTGGGAATTCATGGCAGTCAATGCCGATCTGATGACCATTCATGCCTCTGACCTGTTGTCTGAAATATTCACCATAGCCGTGTTCATTTACATAATCCGTTATGGTCTTGTATGTTGAGTTGACATTTGTCTTGTAAGGAACAATAGTATTGATCATGTGCAGCTGGGCATCATTTAGGACCTTATAGCCTTCCTTAATGTATTCAGGTGCCTTGCCCCAGTATAATGTTCTGCCCCAGTCTGAACAGTATCCATCCTTCATGAAGCCAATGTCAAAAGCGATACCTGTTCCCGGAACTAATCTTGTGGTTCTTGGGAAATCAAAGTTCTGTTCTGGTGTAAAGGTTCCTCTGGTCTTAAAGCCAATTGTTGGCGGGAATGAGAAGTCATCCATGCCCTTTTCCATGCCATAACGCATTAACATGTCTTCAGCCTCAGCCATTGTCATGCCTTCCTTAAAGTTATCAGCCACATACATAATTGCCTCATCGGTAAATCTGGCCATTTTTCTTAACTGAGCAATTTCATTTTCATCCTTTACCTTACGGATGTCCTTTAACAGATGCTCTGCATCTACTGCTTCTATTTCACTGTCAATTTCCTTCAAGGTATCCTTGAGCCAATGGTAACAGTCTGCCCCAATGCCTATTCTCTTACCCTTTACAAAGAATGACAGAGTATCTTCCATCTGGTCAAAATATGAAGTGATTACCTTACAGCCCGGGAAATCATCCTTGATTCTTGGGATGGCTACGATGATGCATTCATTGTCACTTGAAAGCCATAGTACGGCCTCAGGCAATATGTGTGAACTTTGGGCACCACCGATGTTGTTCATGCAGCTGCGCTGCCAGAAATACTTCGTGCATTCACTTACATACTGTAAGTTTGCTCCTGTAGCGAACAATAAGCCATCCAAGCCGGCGTTTTTCATTGCACTGATTATCTTTTCTCTTCTTACTGACATATTATAGATACCTCACTTTTTTCATATCATATCAACAAAAAAGTTGAATTTGTTACCATTTGACCAGTTATTTATACTTTGCTATAGTTAGTTTTGGATGTTTTACCATAGTAACATCCATGGGAGGCAATATGAAAAGAATCTTAATAATTGCACTGACAGTATTCATGGCCTTATCACTTATCGGCTGTTCAAAGCAGTCTGAAGAAGCAGTATTTCCTCAGATGGGAACATACTTCGACCAGAGTAAGCAGACCATGTTAACAATCGAAGAATCAGATGACATTAATAAACCATTCTGGAAAATCAGAATCCTTGGAAGCACTTCATACGAAGGTTATGTAAATCTTCAGGAAAACAGTTTACTTGGCGAAGTGAACAATGAATCAGACACAACTGAAAAGACAACAGTGACCATCATGCAGGAAGACAAAAACGTTTATGTCGCAAAACTGGGCAATGGTGAAGAATACCATTTCATTTCCACAGATGATCTTAAGGTAATTGGAACAGTATCAGTAAACACTCAGGGAAATGGTCAGGTTACCTGTGCCATGTCTGGTGAAGAAGTTGTCTTCAGTGATGAAACACCGATCCAGTCATTCCAGGTCAATGTATTTGAAGCACAACATTATACCTTTGCCGCAAAGCCTGATGAAGGCTGGAAGTTCCAGCATTGGAAAGTAAACGGTGACTTGTTCAGTCAGGAAGAACAGATTGAACTGTATGTTGACCATAACATCGAATTAGAAGCCGTATTTACAATGAAATAGTTATTGTTATTAACAAAGGGTGCAGAGGCACCCTTTGTTCTATTTGTAATACTTATATAATTCATCCGGTTTTAAGATACCCTTATCTGTAACTACTCCTCTTATTAAGTTTGCCGGGGTTATGTCAAATGCCGGATATACACCATTTACCCCTTCTTCTACTATCTTGGTTCCCATGAAAGACAGTACCTGTTCAGGATCTCTCTGTTCTATTACGACATTTTCTGCACTTTCATACGCCAAACTTGGCTCACCTGTAACATAATAAGGAACCTGATAGTATTTAGCCAGTAAGGCGATCTGATTGGTACCGATCTTGTTAATGACACTGCCATCCATGGTTATGACATCAGCTGCACTGGTGAATAAGTCCACGTACATGTGTTCAAGCGCATAGGCAACCATGTTGTCGGTAATTACCGTTGTATCCAGACCCATTTCATTAGCTAGGGAGGCCGTTAATCTGGCACCCTGGAAATACGGTCTGGTTTCAGAGCATATGACCTTAACATTCTTGCCTGTCTCCCTGATTTTCTTAAACAGCATAGCCAGTACTGTTTCCGCAAAGCACTGGGTCAGTATGACACCATCATCAGGTATCCTGTCAAATAAGTAAGAAGCAGTTCTTTCATATTTAAGGTAATTATTATTAATTCTGTTTACCGCATATTCTCTTAATTTCTCAACAACATCTTCACCATTGTTCAACGCATCCATCGCAATGCCATAGGCAGTATCTGTTATCTGCTCCATGGCCTTTGAAGTGGTCACACGGGCGTGTGAGAGCTCATAGGCGGCCGTTTTAAGGAAAGAGGTAATATTATCCCTGTTTTCATTACGTGCCTCATATGCCGCTAAGACCATCCCCATGGCGGCGGCAGTGTAAGGGCCGGCACTCTGAGTAACCATGTCCTTAATGGCCTTAGCGACTTCCTTGTAACTCTTACAGATGACATATTCCGTTCTTATCGGAAATATTCTTCTGTCCAGTATTCTTACCTGCCCGTTTTCATACCAGGCAACGTTCTCATATCTTAATAAAAAGCCTACGCCTTCATCTGCTCTGATCATTTCAGTTCTCCCAAAATCCTATTTATTAATGAAGTTACCTCCGTACCCTTACGGTAACCGTTTCTGTTCTTTATGAATTCCTTAGCTAAGATGATGCAGCACTTTTCAGCCTTAAGTCTGGCTGGTTTATCAATGGTGGTAAGATCTTTTACCTGGGCATCTCCTACCGTTCTTCTGATTAGTTCCGTGCCGCACATGCCAATTGAATCACTCATGATATCATTAATGACAAACTGACAGTAACCTTCCGTTTCAGCCATCGGATCAGTCACTTTTTCCTTTAACAGTTCCATGCTCTTAACCTGGAAGTCATCTATGACATTTTCAATTGTCTTACTTACCCAGTAGTCAAAATAGCTGTTCTTTGCCGTATATCTGTTTCTTACCAGCGCAAAGATCAGATTGGCAATGACATTACCTACGTCATAGCCGGCCGGGCCATAGAAGGCAAACTCAGGATCCAGTATCCTGGTACTGCCTTCCTTAACAAATATTGACCCAGTATGCAAGTCACCATGCAAAAGTGACTGGGCCTTATTCTTAAATAAGTATTTCAGCTTGGCAACTTCCAGTTTTAATTCTTTATCGCCACATATTTCTCTTTCAATGTAGTCCTTTAATTCAGGGGTATAGTTATTAAACGGGCAATGTTTGTCATAAGGTTCAGAAAAGACCAGTCTCTCCGTTATTCTGCATAACATCGGATTAATGAACTGCTTGACCGCCTCTTTCTTTTCCATTGGACTTATGACATCATCGGTAGAAAGAATGAGTGTCTTACTCATGAAGTCCACTATATCCTTGCCAAAGGTTGAGTAGGTATGCTGCTGCATGAGGCCATAGCGCATGTTTTCATAGTCCTTCAGGTCTTCCATGATGAACAGTCTGTTGGCCTGATCTAACAGATATACTTCCGGTACGTAATTACCGGCTAACTCCCTTTCCTTCAACAAGGCATTAGTTTCAATGCGGTTACGGTCAACCGTTAAGGGGTTACCGGAAGTTCTGATCTTATCATCAGCGTATTTGACTATTACGCTTTTTCCTTTTTCATCCTGCACTCTGTAAACATAGTTAATGTTGCCATCACTTA
>JAFUCG010000101.1 GCA_017459795.1 Erysipelotrichaceae bacterium
ATAACCGTCTTTATTATACCATTTTTGACATTATAAAAGGAGCAGTGACAATTCTAGCTGGTTATACAAGGATTATCTGCTCCTTCTTTATTATACTATTTTTCTATCCTTTTTGTTTATTATCTTTTGTCAACAAACTGACCACCAATTTTATTGGTGGTTATGATTTGTTTTGGAAACAAAAAAAGTAAGCAGTTACCTGCTTACTGTTTTTTCAATGGCGCCTAAAATAGGACTCGAACCTATGACCGATCGGTTAACAGCCGATTGCTCTACCGACTGAGCTATTTAGGCAGCGAAAATAATATAGCACAATATAATTGGGAAATCAAGACAAAATGTTTATTTATTTTTTTCGATTTAGTATAATTTTTCGTAGGTAGGTAACTTATATGAAAGTATGTGTCTTCGGTGCCAGCAGTGACAGGATAAAACCTGTTTACATCAGTGAAACGGAAAAGCTTGGTGAATTACTGGGCCGTAATGGTCACAGCATGGTTTTTGGCGGTGGGGCCCATGGCTTAATGGGAGCGGCAGCCAGAGGCGTCAGTAAGGGAAGTGGCTACATCATCAGCATCAGTCCTTTCATTTTCAATGAAGACGGCATACTTTATGAGCGGTTTGATGAACTGTATCTGACAAAGGATCTCATTGAGAGAAAACAGCTGATGCTTGATCTTTCTGACATATTCGTCGCTGCTCCAGGTGGAATTGGTACATTTGACGAACTGTTTGAAGTATATGCCCAAAGTCAGCTTGGTTATTACCGCAAGCCTTTAATACTATTTAACATTGACGGTTATTACGATAAGCTCTGGCAGTTCATTAATCAGGCTCATGAAGAAGGCTTCATCAGTACTCTTGGCCTGGAACTGTGCCATATCGCGGATACGGCTGAGGAGCTTATGGACATAGTTAACACATATCAGCGGGAAGAGGAAATCAAATGAAAAATGATTTAAAGACATATACCAAGAAAGTATTTGTCACGGTAGGAATAGTCTTATTGGGCACTTTAATAGTTCTGGAAAGGGAATTAATAGCCAAGGGAATAGCTACGGTCATCAGTGCCATATCACCTTTGCTTGTTGGCATTGTCATCGCCTTCATTCTTAACATTCCAATGAAGAAGTTGGAAAAGCTCTTAATGAAGAGAACTAATGGTGAAAGAAAGAAGTGGATCAGGCCAGTTGCCGTTATTTCTACTTATCTGGGAGCACTGTTATTGATCGTTGTAATTCTGTCAATAATCGTACCTCAGCTGGTCGACAGTATTACCATGTTATCAAACAACATCGGTAAGTATCTGGCTACTGTGATCGAAGTCATCAATAATCTTCTCAAGAATGCCGGCCTTGATTATCAGATATCTCCGGCAATGATAGACAGTGACCTGTTATCAGGCTTAAAGATCATAATTGAAGGTTTCATACCTTTAAAGGATACTCAGAGTTTCCTTGACTGGCTGGCCTCACTTGACTTTGGTGTCGTAAGTGACATCGGCAACAGCGCCGTAAGGATCATCGGTGTCATCGTAGACATATTCCTGGCAATTGTATTAAGTATTTATCTGTTACTTTCAAAGGAAACATTCAAGATGCAGGTCAAGAATGTATCAAGAGCATTCATGTCAGAAAGAATTTATTACATCATGAACTACATCTATCATAAGGTTAATACCATCTTCGGTGATTTCATTACCGGACAGTTAACGGAAATGATGATCCTGGCATCAATATTCTTCGTTGTATTAAGCATAGCGGGAATGCCATATGCCTTATTGATAAGCGTTCTGATCGGCATAACAAGCATCATACCTTATTTCGGTGCCGCAATAGCTCTGATATTTGGCGCAATTCTGATCTTTGCGGATACATCACTTACCAGAATGCTGGTATTCATCGTTCTGTTTGAAGTAGTTCAGCAGATCGAAAACAACTTCATTTATCCTAATGTCGTCGGCTCTTCAGTAGGCCTGCCGCCAATCTGGGTATTATGTGCCGTAACGATGTTTGGCAGTATGTTTGGTGTAGTTGGATTACTGTTCGGTGTACCGACAATGGCAGTCATTCAGGCCCTGATAAAGGAAGTTGTAAGATATCGATTGAATACGCCTGAAAGCGTTTAAATTAGGATTTGCTATATAAATAATAAATATGATAATATAATAATGATATTAAAGGAGGACTTTATCGTGTTTAAGAGACTATTTGGAACGGCTGTAGCTACCGCTATCGCAGCTTTAGGTGTAAAAGTGGTAAAAGATATCCTTGATGCAGATGAGGAAGAAAAAAAGCTAATCGAATTAGAGACTGAAGAAGTCGAAGAAAAAGAAGTTGAAGAGTAGCGGATTTTCGCTACTTTTTTTAGAGGTAAGTTTATGAAAAAAATATTAATAGCTCTGCTATCAGTAATGATGGTCTTGAGCTCATTTGGTTGTACTAAGAAAGATCCTGAGCCTTCAGTTGATCCTGAACCAATTGAAACTGATGTTCAGAAGGAATTCCATGAATTGCAGAAAAGCTGGTTCATCGAAGATATTTCATCAGACTATTCTGACATGCGTTTCAGCTTGGAAGATCCAAGTGCCTTAGGCATCAAGGATGTAGAAGTAACTCTTGGTGACATTGAAACTGAAGAAGACGATACTACTTACGCTGACAGACTGGCTGAACTTAAGAAATATGATGTAACCCAGCTGACCAGTGATCAGCAGATTGCTTATAAGAGCATGGAATTCTATTTCCAGCTCATGCAGGAATTCAATGATTTTGAAAATGATTATACCTTTGCCTTTACGCCAAATTCAGGCATAAACAATAACCTGCAGACCATTTATACTGAATTAGACATCAGAAATGAGCAGGATATTAAGGATATCATTACACTTTTAAATGATTCCGACAGATACATTACTCAGGGTATTGATTATACAAAGGAACAGGCTTCAAAGGGAATCATTCAGCCTGACTCAGTCATTGATCAGGTTATTGAAGGCTGTCAGACCTTCATTGCCAATTATGACAATAATGAAGTAATTAAGATCATCAATGCCAAGATTGATATGATCAACATTGCTGGTGCTGACGAGTACAAGTCTCAGGTTGAAAAGGCTGTAAAGGAAGTTCTCATTCCTGCCTATCAGAAGATAATTGATTATTATCAGAGCTTGAAGGGAACAGGCACATATAGCGGCAGATTATGCGAATATGGCGCTGATGGCTCTGATTTATATGAGCTGATAGTAAGAAGCAAGGCAAGTACTGATGCTTCAGTTGAAGACCTCATTGACTTGATGGACACTGCCATTTATGAAAGCATTCTTGGTATTCTTGATGTCATGAATGAAGTTGAACTCACTGAGGATTATGGCTTCGATGATCCATATAAGATTCTGGAACACATTAAGGGAAAGATGACAAATGACTTCCCGCAGTATCCTGACGTTGAATATACAATTGATTTCCTGGACCCAAGCATTACCTCACCAAACGTATCTGCTTATTATCTGATTGCTCCTATCGACAATCTGAAAAAGAACGTTGTTAAGGTAAATCCGGCATTCTCAGATGCAGATCCAAATGGCATGTGCATTACCCTGGCCCATGAAGGATATCCTGGACACTTGTATCAGAATACATATTACTTCACTAACCATCCTGATAACGAATACAGATATGTAATGAGTTTCTTAGGTTACGCTGAAGGCTGGGCACAGTATGTTGAAACATACGCTTACAATTACTTCCTCAACAATAAGAAGGAAGTAGAATACATGCAGTATAACAACATTTTCTCATATTGCATGTACGCCTACGCTGACTTACAGATCCACTATAACGGCTGGAGTGTTGATGATCTTACAGACTACTTCTCTCAATACTTCTATGAAAGTGCCGCCAGAGAGAATGCAGAAGCTATTTATGATACTGTAATCGGTGATCCTGGCATGTTCTTACCATACTCAGTTGGCTTGTATAAGATGTGGAAGATGTACACAGATACAAAAGATACTCTTGGTAAGAAGTTCGATTTCAAGGCTTATAACAAGATGATCCTTGATGCCGGTGAATGTCCATTAGATGTACTTGAAGAGCAGGTAGCTGCTTTTGTAGAAAAGAATAAATAAGAATAACCCGCTGTATCAAACAGCGGGTTAATAGGGATCTGTTAAATAAAGTGTGGGTTTTTGTGGAGTAAACACTTGAACCTACCAAAACTGTTAAATTAAATGTGGGCACCCAAGTGAGCCAATCACTTGGGTGCTTTGTATGTAATGATGAGCATGGATCTTTTCCTGAATCTATCAAAGTTATGATAACCATAAGAGGTCTTGATTATAGTCTTGAGGTGATTGTTTATAGACTCAGCGATGCCATTAGTATAACGGATATTATTCTGGTTCTTAGCCAAACCATTAGCTATCTCAACTCTCCATTTATCATATGTATAACCAACAGATTGTAATATTTCATTATCTGATCCC
>JAFUCG010000102.1 GCA_017459795.1 Erysipelotrichaceae bacterium
ATGTTCTTCGAGTTCGTCTTCGCTGAAGTCTCTTGCGGCGTCTTCAACGATTTCCTTATAGAGTTCATCATCTATGTTTTCTTGTTTCATTAATTCATCTGCGTCAAGACTATCAATGTCATCATATACGGCATCATTCTTCTCTTGGGCAAATGTCTGATTCAAAACATCCGTAAAGGTATCGGTAAATTCACTTCTCTCTGGAATGTCATAGTCACCATCCTTACCAAAATCAGGTGCATAGTCATCCAGGATCGCTGAAATGTCTTCTTCCGTAAATTCTTCAATTTCCGGTAATACAGATTCCTTTACTGCTTCAGGTTCCTGTACGCTTTCTTCAACAACAGGTTCTTCTATGACAGGAGTTTCCTCTGCTTCAACTTCAGCAGTTTCAATTTCCTCTACAGAGATCTGTTGCGGTTCTTCAACATTTACTTCCAGTCTTACAGGTTCCTGTGATACCGGTTCATAGTCTTCATACTGATTCATTTCTTCATCAGAGACGACTTCTTCAATTACTTCAGGTTCAAATGTCTCAACGGTTTCCTTTACCAGTGGAACAAATTCTTCTTCCTGGTATTCAACCGGTGTATATTCAGCTGAGATATGCGGCAAGATGTCGGCATATTCTTCCAACTGTTCATGATACATCTGTTCTTCGGCATCATTTGTTACTACGGTAACATCCTGTGTTTCTTCTTTTTCTACAGGCTCTGTGATTTCCTGCGGCTCAGTTACTTCAGGTTCAGCCTCTTCTACCTGAGGTTCTGCTTCAGTCTTCTGAGGCTTCAGGTAATCATTGTAACTGTATAAGTCATGAGTTGAGTCATAGTAACCTGTATGAACTATGCCGGCAGTAGGTCCAAATACACTTGAAACCTTTGGCAGTTCAATGACAGGCTTGTCTTCCTTAACAGGCTCTTCTACTACAGGTTCTTCTTCCTTAAAGAATTCAAACGGTTCATTTGTGTTCTTATCAAGCCAAGGCATGTCCAGAGACATGTAAGTGTTATCTACAACGTCATCTTCGACTGTCAGCTTATCCAAGATTTCCTGGAAGTCTTCCTTCTGTTCTTCTTCCTTAAAGGCCTGAGGATTATCGAAATCAAACTGTTCATTTACTTCAGGTTCCTGTTCGCTTTCTTCACTAACAGGTTCTTCTGTTACAATAGCTTCCTCTGCTTCAACTTCAGCAGTTTCGATTTCCTGGTGAGGTTCTTCTTCAATTTCAGGTTCCTCATCTGTTTCCTGAACGATTTCTTCCTGAACTTCAGGCTCTTCTATCACTTCCTGAGTTTCCTCTTGCAGAACTACAGGTTCTTCAACCTTAACTTCAGGCATTTCGAATTCAACCAGTTCAGGAGCTGTAAACTCACTTCTGTCATCGGCAGGCATTAATGTTTCCAGTTCTACCTGCTCAACTTCAATTGGTACAACTTCAATGACTGGTTCTTCAGCTACAGCCTTTACTTCTTCGCTATTCTCCGGTTCTGTGATATTGAGTTCAGGTACTTCTACCTCTTCAACTTCTACCGGAGCAATTTCTTCAACCGGCTCATTTTCCGGTTCAATGGTTTCAATGCTAATTTCTTCAGGAATAATCGGTTCTTCATTAACAGGCTCTGGCATGACTTCAGCTACTGTTTCAGTCAGGTCAGCCGTATTCTCTCTTATCGTAGAGAATGATCCTGTATTACGGAAGTTATCAAACTGTTCCTCAAGACTCTTGAGGAA
The DNA here is from genome assembly GCA_017459795.1 of Erysipelotrichaceae bacterium. GTDB lineage: Bacteria > Bacillota_I > Bacilli_A > Erysipelotrichales > Erysipelotrichaceae > RUG521. The sequence goes on from JAFUCG010000102.1 coordinate 1,735, forward strand.
TTCTTCCTGTTCACGAAGCATTTCATCGTAATCTGTGGTTGAGGTCTTAGGAAATGTTGTCGGCAAATTGGCAGTGTCATCACTGTTGGCAGAACGCAAAGAAACATGGCTACCATTAGAATGATATCCATTATAACCAATGTTACTGTTGTCCTTTCTCATATCAAAGTTTTCACTTGAAGCATCCGTACTGTTGGCTACTTCCTGACGCAGACTCTGATACTTATCCATTCTGCTTCTGCCGTTCATTATTTATCCCTCCGTTAGGAACCTCTCAAACTATGCTCTTCCGCAATACTTGCCATCCACAGTTGAAACGGTAATGATTTCATCCTGCTGAATAAACAGTGGTACCTTTACCTGCCAGCCTGTTTCCAGGATTGCATTCTTCTGAGCAGCTGTTGCAGTATCGCCTTTTACTGCCTGTTCTGCTTCAACTACCTTCAAAGCTACCTTATCAGGTAATGCAACACCTAATATTTCGCCTTCATAGCTTGTGATGTTAACATTGTCATTTGGCTTCAGGAAATTCATTTCCCATTCCAGACGGCTCTTAGGAATTTCAATCTGATCATATGTTGTGGTATCCATGAATACCAGATCATCACCGGCATCATACAGATACTGCATTTCATTCTTTTCGATCAGAGCTGTTTCAACCTTGTCTCCACCGGTGAATACTACATCCTTGATGGTTCCGGTTCTTAAATCCTTGGCATGAGCCTTAACTACCATCTGACGCATGGCAGTCTTATTCAAAGAGGTACTTAATGTAACATACAGATTTCCCTCATATATAAACGATGTTCCTGGTTTCAAATCGTTGACTATAATCATAGGTTTCCTCCATCTCGTTTTTTTCGCACGAAAAAACGGTTTATCTCGTGATATACATAGTTATTATAACAAACTTTTATAGTTAATAAAACCATATTTTCTCAAGCGCTTTCACGCCTAAAAAGTTATGGAAAAACCATAACTTAATAGTATTCTGTCACCACATCATTTATGTCATCAAATTCCAGTATTCGCTCTCTTACATGGTCCTGATAATAGACAATTATCGTTACCGTCAGACCATCATATCTGAGCTCTATTGTGCCATCTCCAACTTCAAGAATCTCGTCTTCCTCATCATAGTTTCTTAGCCGCTGTTTCGCTCTGTTTATGGCTACTACTTCCAGCCAGTTCAGCTGACGCAGGCTTTCCAGTTCATCCCTGAAACTGTGATAGTTAACGGCGGCCTCATACAGTGAGGTCGTTATTAATAAAGTAGACGCCAGAATCAGACAGAGATGAAACGATATGAAGCCCCTATGGCTTTTCATAGGCAATTGGCCAGGACAGTTCATTACCATCTCTTTCGTAGTACATGTAGATGACATTATCAAATACCTCAAATCTTACCTCATCAATGCCATGAATGTAGTCAACGGTGCCGGGCTGGGAAATAAGCTTATTGTTTACTATATGAATGATACAGTCACTTTCACTGGTGTGATAGCTGATACTGTCCCGCTTGACCTTGTCAATGTCACCGCAGGCTAATGCGATCTGAAGCTGATATACTCCTATTTCATCCTGATAGTATGTTCTTACAGACTGACGCAGCTGATACAGGTTATTTATGGCCGGTAACATGATGTTACTGATCAAAGCCAGTATGCCCATTGTCAGCATCAGTTCAATAACGGTATATCCGGATTTAGCGGCAATTCCCCTGCCACTACTTCCCCGCCTGTCTCCAATAAGTTCTCTATTACTGTTTCCTTCTTTGGAAAACAGGCCTCCAAGCCTTCGGTATCCTGCCATAAGTTCTTCATTTCCTTATAGTCTGTTTCAAAATTAAGCTGATGCTTTAGCTGACTGGCTGACATTATCACTCCCGTTATTATGCCTGTTATTAACAAGCCTAATAAGGCGTCATTCATGACGCTGCCCCTAATCCTTGACATAGGTCCTCCCAGTGCCAAGAGAAACGATCATGTTATGACTTCCCACCTGATAACTGTCAGCCTGCAATACGTTACCCTTACGGTTATAGGTTACATGTATGTCATATTCATCATTGTCATAATCACAATAGTCACATTCCATTATCGCTTCTATCTGTCTTAATGCCATTTCATCCATAATGGTATTCACATCCTTTCTGTTTCTGATGTTGTTGGCTACCGGTATCGCCAGTAAGTACAAAACCGATATCACTGTTAAGACAAACAGACACTCGATCATGGTGAACCCCTTAGTCTGCTTCAGCCTGGCCATCAACTATCTGTATGTAGGTGCCATCAGGACAGTAGCATTGTGATTCCGTAAGATATCCTTCTGAAACAAGGTCTTCCACACTTCCCGGCTTTTCCCCGTTTTCCAGGTCATACATCAGGATCTGGCCGTTAACGACTTCCAGTAAGGCCTTACAGCCTACGTTATTTATGACCTCCTTTTTCTGGGTGATGTTTGGCACGGTGACAAGAATGATGACGGAAACGACCGTTAAGACCAAAATCATTTCCAAAACTGTAAATCCATTTTTCACTTTAAAAACCCTCCAGCATTTCTAACGGCAATAACAGAACCTGATAGCCCATGACAATTACCGTTGCCACAAATATGTAACAGATGGCCTGTATTACCACCGATACCTTCTTTAAGTACTGTTCAAACTTGAAATCGATCATTTCCTCATAATCTCTTAACGACTGATTGAAGTCATCGCTCTTTAAGCCTAATAAGCACAGAGAGTGAAAGTCGTCATCAAAATAACTCATGTCCAGACTCTCCTCAAAGCCAACGCCTGATAACAGGACCTCATTGAAGTGATGAGCCAGTAAGCTGACGATCCTGTCTCTTTTCTGTTGCCTGATGACATTAATGGCATCGATGATGCTGATGCCGTTTTCCAGCAGACAGTTTAGTTTCTGGACAAACTTATAAGTAGCATAGGTCTTGATGAGCTTATCCATCTTATATTGATGAAGAAACATCCATACATAGTTTTCTCTTTTCCTTAGGATAACCCACCCACCTGTTAAGACCACCATCACAATCAACACAGTCAACACATTACGGCAGATCAGTAAAATGCTAAAAACAAACTGTATGGAGGATGACCTGCCTGTGTCCAAGGACAGTGATCTTAGCATTGTGGGCATGACATAATCAGTAAACAGAAACATTAAGGCGAATGAAGCCACCAGCAAGACCAGCTGATAGGAGATCTTACTGGCGAAACGCTTGAGAATGTTTTCCTCCTTCTTTAACTGTCTGTTTACGATGAGGATGCTTTTATCCAGGGAAAGGAAATTGATATAGAATGACAGTTCCCTTTCAAAAGGTGTTTCTGACAGTAGTTGGCCTAAAGGCACCCCTTCATTAAGCCCGCTGCAGATCCTTTTAACGGCCTTATTGTCCTCATTGCCTTTAGCCAGGGTTTCAAAGGCATCCTTGATGCTGTAGTGCCTTTCAATCATCTTAGCCAGTAACAGCCATTGAACTTCGGTAAGACTGGAGACGTGCTGACTAAACAGCGACTTCAATTTTATGTTCATCCAAGCCCTTCTTTACCAGTTCGTCCATGCCTGTCTTCAAAGGATGACCGTCTATCAGATAATCATGCAGTTCTTCCTGGTGTAATATGTCGTAAAGACATGTGTAGTTATCCTGCTGGTATTTCTTATACAGCTGCTGATTGACAATACCGGCCACACTTTCAGCCAGATCAGACTTATTGACCCCCAGCTCTAAAAGCCTGTTAATGGCCGCTACGGTACTTTTGGCATGTAATGAAGTCATTACCAGACATCCTGTCAAAGCGGCTCTGACAGTCATCTTGGCCGTCTTTTCATCTCTTATCTCCCCAATCATGATGATATCCGGGTTATGTCTAAGTATCTGCTTGATTCCCTCATCATAACTGAAACCGATCTTCTCATTGATTTCCAGCTGAACGATGTTTTCCTGGACAACTTCAATTGGATCTTCCAAGGAATAAACCGTCTTGTTTCTGGCCAGTTTTAAAAGAGAATAGAGTGTCGTTGTCTTACCGCTGCCGGTAAGACCGGTAAATATCACTAAGCCGGAACGCATGGTCAACCACTGCTTGAAAGTATCATGAACATCATCCTGATATGTCAGTTCATCAAGTGATAAGACATTATGGCAATTCAAAATTATCAATACCCCATTTCTAAGTCGAGGTGTTGTCAATACGGCAAATCTGAAGTCATAAAACTCCCCGTCATAGTAGTAATTGAAGGCACCGGACTGAGGCTTATTAAGGCAGGTAATGTCCAAATGAGCCTGGTATTGCAGGTAATTGAAGAGATGAATGTCTCTTCTTTCTGAAGGTACCTCAAACTTACCGTTTATGCCGCGAATTACTATGCTCACCTGATCATCAATGATGTTAAAGTGAATGTCTATCCCCTTGTGCTTCAAAGCCAGGGCCAACAATTCTTCAAATCTTTCTTCCATATCATTTTCCTCATTTAACTATTGTCAGTTCAGATGAAAAAACCTAAAAAAAAACAGGTTTTAAAACCTGCTTTTAGAGAAATGGATTGAATTGTAATTCATGACCTACGGTCGTTTTACCGTCATGGCCTGGATATACGACCATGTCTAACGGTAAATCATTTAATATCTTAAGAGACTGTTTCAATTGTGAAAAGCTGCCGGAATACAGATCTGTTCTGCCAACTGACTCAAGGAAGAGTGTATCCCCGGAGAACAGAACACCATCGATGACAAACATTACTGAACCGGAAGTATGACCAGGAGTAAAGATCACTCTGATGTCGAACTTTCCTATTTTAAGATTTTCACTTGTCAGCCAGTTAATCTTATTACGGACAAACAGACCGTTATTTTCGTGAAGCGCTATCTTACCTTCTACCAGTATGTCCTCATCGTCCTTGCAGGCATATACCGGACAGTGGTAGCTGTTGACTAATGCATCAACGGCACCTATGTGATCGAAGTGACCGTGAGTAAGCAAGATAGCCTTAAGGTAACAGCCTTCAAGTGATTCTATCTTTTCGATGATTCTTCTTGGTGAATAACCCGGGTCAATTATCAATAGCTCATCATCCTTCTTCAGGATATAGCAGTTTGTCTGATAAAGACCAAGTACCAGTTTGATTATTTCCATGGTTAAATAGAAAAAAAGCCTTTGGCAGGCTTATTTTTTCTCCTTATGTATAGTCATCTTCATGCAACGTGGGCAGTATTTTTTGATTTCCATTTTTTCAGGATGTTTTCTCTTATTACGGCTGCCTAAATAGTTTTCTTCACCGCATTC
>JAFUCG010000103.1 GCA_017459795.1 Erysipelotrichaceae bacterium
AGAAAAGCATAATTCATCATTCTTTAATGGAGAGATGTCTGATGATACCTTGAATCCATCGCATTATCAGTGTGTTTGTGGTATACTTACACCGAGGTAATGACGATGGATTTTAAAGTTAACATAGACCAGTTTGACGGACCATTAGATCTGATGCTGCACCTTATCAAGGAAGGTGAGCTGGATCTTTTTGCCTTGGACATCGTTAAACTGACTGACCAGTATCTGGCCTATATCAGAGCCATGCAGGATCTGCATCTGGATATTGCCAGTGAGTACATGGTTGAATTAGCTACTTTAATTGAGTACAAGAGCAAGAAGTTATTACCTAACGATAAGGACGATTTGGAAGACAACTATGAAGAAGATGAATCTGAACAGTTAGTCAGAAGACTGATTGAATATCAGAAGTACAAGGAAATCTCTTCACAGTTTGAAGAACTGTATAACGAAAGACTGTTGATGCATGATAAGCCAGTCAGTGAAATAGCTAATGAATGGACCGTTTATGATGACAGTTTCAAGGAAACATCACCATATGAACTGATCAAGGCCATGCAGAAATGCCTGAAGCGTTTCCAGCTGGAACAGCCTTATGAGGTCAGCATCACTACCAAGGAAATCAGTGTTGATGACCGTAAGAAACAGTTAAGAACAAAGATCAGGGAATGGAATGGCAACTTTACCATGAGCCAGACCATGGAAGACTGTAAGAACGTATATCTGGTAGTCGTTACTTTCCTATCATTACTGGAATTAGTCCATGAAGGACAGGTAACCTTTACCGTTAAGAATGATGAAGTATATTTTACTAAGGGAGTAAGTTATGAATAATCTTTCAGCTATCATAGAAGGAATATTATATGTTGTTGGTGATGACGGCATTACCTTGCCGCAATTAGCCGCGACTTTGGAATTAAGTGAAGAAGATACCCAGAAGGCCTTGGATGAATTAGGCGTAAAATATACTGAAGATGAAACCAGAGGCATTGAAATGGTATGTTACGGCGGCAGATACAAGCTTGTCAGTAAGGCTATTTCCCATGAATACTGTAAGAAACTGTTTGAACGCAGTGAAGTAAGAGGCTTCTCTCCAGCTGCCTTGGAAACACTGGCAATAATTGCCTATAAGCAGCCGGTTACCAGAGTTGAAATCGAAGAAATCAGAGGCGTTGGCTGTGACATGATGATCAGAAAGCTCTTAGCCAGAAATCTGATCAGAGAAGCTGGCAGGCTGGAAGTTGCCGGAAGACCGTTTACCTATGAAGTAACCGAACAGTTCATGGATACCTTTAAGCTAAAGAGCTTGGATGAATTACCTGAATTACCTGACTATCAGCAGGTTAGCGAAGCAGAAAGAGATTTGTTTGACTAATGGAAAGATTACAGAAAGTTATCGCAGCCAGTGGGCTGACAAGCAGAAGAAAAGCAGAAGAGTTGATCGTGGCCGGCAAGGTCAAGGTCAATGGTGTTGTTGTGGACAAGTTAGGCTCCCAGGTAGAAAAAGGCGATGTCATTACCGTTGACGGTAAGCCATTACCACATGAAGAGTTGGAATACTATCTGGTCAACAAGCCAAGAAAATACATCTGCAGCGTCAATGATGAACATGGCAGAGCACAGGTTACTGATCTGGTTGAAACCGAAGCCAGGATCTATCCGGTAGGAAGACTGGACTATGATTCTTCAGGCCTGATCATTTTAACCAATGACGGTAATTTCGCCAACATGCTCATGCATCCTAAGTATCACTTACCTAAGACCTATCACGTAACTGTAAAGGGTTTGGTAACCAAGATGGATGTAAAGCACTTATCAGAAGGCGTTACTCTTGATGATGGCATCAAGACCTTACCGGCAGTTGTCAAGATCACTAACCAGGACATTCCAAATGAAAGAACCAGTCTGGACATTACCATCACTGAAGGCAGAAACCGTCAGATCAGAAGAATGATGGAAACGCTGGGCTATGAAGTCAGTAAGTTACATAGAACCCAATATGGCTGTGTCAGGGATGACCAGATGCCTGTTGGCAGTTACAGAAGATTAAAACCACATGAAATAAAGACCTTGAAGCAGATGGCTTTGGAGGGTGAAAATAAATAATGCGTCAGTTTTTTGTTAAGGAAGAATTGAAGTGCAATGATATGTATGAGCTTGATGAAAATCAGGCTCATCATGTTAAAAGCGTATTAAGAATGAATGAAGATGAGCCTGTGAGAATCGTTGATGCTAATTCGCAGGCCTTTCTTGGTCATATCAGATACGTAGACAGAAAGACATTTGTCTACATTGATGAAGAAGATGCTTCTGAAGAAAACAACAGAAAGATAGTCTATGGCGCTGCCATGATCAAGAAGGATAAATGGGAATTACTGTTACAGAAGGCAGCTGAATTAGGGGCTGATGTAATAGTACCTTTGGAAACCAGAAGAACGATCATTCACCTGGATGATAAGGAAATAAAGAAGAAACTTGAAAGATGGAACAAGATAACTCTTGAAGCCTGTCAGCAGTCAAACCGTACAAGCTTGTGTGAGGTAGTTGAGCCAATCAAGTTAAAGAACATTGAAAAGTACAAGCAGGACATTAATCTGGTCGCCTATGAAAATGAAGAGGGCAGAAAATTAAGAGATTACATTTCCGATGGCAACATTCTCATACTGGCCGGGCCGGAGGGCGGCTTTGAAAAAAGCGAAATAGATTACCTTAATGAAATCGGCTTTACCTGTGTTTCATTGGGTAAGAGAATACTAAGAGCGGAAACGGCAGGCATGTATGCCTTAAGCGTCATTGACGCATATGGAGATTAAGATGAAATTTGCAATATGTAACTTAGGGTGTAAGGTCAATAACTATGAAGCTAACTGGTACCAGCAGGAACTTTCAAAGAAATATGAGGAAGTAAAATGGGGCCAGTACGCAGACATCTACATCATTAACAGCTGTACGGTAACTAATGTGGCCGGCAGTAAGAGCAGGCAGATGATGCACAGAGCCAGAAAACTGAATAAGGACTGTGTGCTTTGTGTTGTGGGCTGTTATGTACAGATGGAGGCAGAAGACAAGAGCATCTTTGAAGATGTTGACATCTTAGTAGGAAGCTCCCATAAAAAGGAGATTCCACAGTTGATCGACAGATTCTTAGAAACAAGAGAGAAGATCTCCCTGGTTGAAGATCTGAAAGGCTGCCCGTTTGAAGAAATGATGTTAGAAAGCTATAAGCAGACCAGAGCTTATCTGAAGATACAGGATGGCTGTAATCAGTTCTGTACCTATTGTGTAATACCATATGCCAGAGGCAGGGAAAGATGTCTTGACCCTGACAAGGTAATTGAAATAGCCTGTAAATTAGTTGGAAACGGCCATAAGGAACTGGTACTTACCGGCATTCATACCGGCAGTTATAAATATGGCGATACTGATTTTACAACACTGGTAAAGAGACTGCTTGATGAAGTCAAAGGTCTGGAAAGATTGAGAATTTCCTCAATTGAAATGACGGAAGTAACCGATGAACTTGTTGATTTAATGAGCAGGGATGAAAGAATCGCCAGACATCTGCACATCCCATCTCAAACCGGCTGTGACGCTGTTTTAAAGGCCATGAACAGGCCTTATACAACTGTTGAATATCTTAACAGGATAAATGAAATCAGAGCCAGGGTTCCTTCTGTGAGCATCTCAAGCGATGTCATAGTTGGCTTCCCAGGTGAAAGTGAAGAAAACTTCAATGATACCAAGCAGTTCATTAAAGATGTTAACTTCTCATTCCTGCATGTCTTCCCGTATGCGGCAAAGAAACATACGCCGGCAGCGGTAATGAAGAATCAGATACCGGAGGCTGTAAAGCGCAGCCGTGTGGGTGAATTGACAAATTTATCAGACGGGTTATACAATTGTTTCGTTAATGATTTCAAGGGAAAAACAGGAAAAGTTCTGCTTGAAATTAACAGGGACGGATATCTGCAGGGCCATAACAGCGAGTATGTGATGGTTAAGATAAAGAGTGATGATACTTCACTTTTACATAAAATGGTAGATGTCCGTTACAGGGATATGAAAGAAGATTATTTGATTGGAGAACTAATATGAATATAGCAGAAATGTTTGAAAACGCACCTGATCTCAATGTTGAGACAGTAATGACAGATTCCAGAAAGAAATGTGAAAACGGCATCTTTTTCTGTATTCCGGGCATGGTTCATGACGGCCATGATTTTGTAGAACAGGCCATCAGCAATGGAGCCATCTGCATTGTTCACTCTAAGGAACTGGCAAACTATGTTCCAGGTGTTACCTATTTAATGGTAGAAGATACCAATAAGGCCTTAAATGAATTTACAGCTGCCTTTTATGGCGATGTAACAAAGAAGATGACCGTATTCGGTGTTACCGGTACCAATGGCAAGAGTTCAATTGCCTGGATGACCAGATATCTGGTTCACCAGTTTGTACCATGCGGCTACATCGGTACCTTAGGCATTTTGGAAGATACAGAGGAAATCAGTGAAAACCCACTTACTACTCCTGATACAGTCTTATTACATAAGACATGCAAGGACATGTATGACAGAGGCTGTAAGGCTGTAGCAATGGAAGTAAGCTCAATTGGCTTGGAAGAACACAGAGTTGATTCAGTAGCCTTTGACTTTGTAAGCTACACTAACCTGACTCATGACCACCTGGACTACCATGGTAACTATGAAAACTACTTTAACGCCAAGAAGAAACTGTTCTTAAAGAGCAATATCGATAACCGTATCGGCATCGTCAACATCGATGATCCATATGGTGCCAGATTAATGAATGAAGCTACCGTACCGGTAGTATCATACGCCGTTAATCAGCCGGCTACTTACAGAGCAACAAATGTAAGACTGTTCGCTGATCATACCGAATTCAATCTGGTATATGATGGCAAGAGATATCCGGTATGGACAAACCTGATTGCCATGCTCAATGTTTACAACTTATTAAACGTAATCGGCTTCATGCATGAAGCAGGTTATGAATTTGACCAGTTCATTCCATTATTAAGAACAATGCCAAGAGTATTGGGCAGAATGGAAACAATCAACGAAGGTCAGAAGTTCAATGTCTTAGTTGACTACGCTCATACACCTGATGCCTTTGAAAAGGTCTTTGAATTTGCCAAGGCCGTTACCAAGAAGGGCAACAGAATCATTACCATCTTCGGTTGTGCAGGGGCAAGAGATACCAAGAAGAGACCTATCATGGGCCAGATCGCAGATGAAAACAGTGACGTTGTCATCTTGACAACAGATGATCCTAGATGGGAAGATCCAGCCAAGATCGCTGAAGACATCAGAAAGGGCATGTCAAAGGCTGTTTGCATGTTCATGAAAGACAGAGAACAGGCAGTAAGACAGGCAATTGAACTGGCTAACCCTGGTGATACCGTAATGTTGCTTGGTAAGGGTGATGAAGAGTACTATTATTTCCAGGATGGCAGAACACCATGTGTCAGTGACAGGGATGCCGCCATCAAGGCAATTCACGAAATATATGACGAAGGAGATCTGAAATAATGAAACTGAGTAAGTATATCGACCACACATTATTAAAGGCTGATGCCACAAAGGCTCAGATCGCAAAACTCTGTGCTGAAGCTAAGGAAAATGATTTTGCCAGTGTCTGTGTAAACAGCTGTTATGTAGCATACTGTAAGAGTCTGTTAAAGGATACTGATGTAAAGGTATGCACTGTCATAGGCTTCCCATTAGGTGCCATGGATTCTGTAAGCAAGGCTTACGAAACCAAGGAAGCATTGGGAAATGGCGCAGATGAATTTGACATGGTAATCAACATTGGCGCATTAAAGGAAGGCAATACTGATTACGTAACAGATGACATCGCCGCAGTAGTAAACGCTGCAGCAGGCAAGACTGTAAAGGTCATCATCGAAACATGTCTTTTAACTGATGAAGAAAAGGTACAGGCCTGCAAGTGTGCCGTAGCAGCCGGAGCAACATTCGTTAAGACTTCAACCGGTTTCTCAACAGCCGGTGCCAATGAACATGATGTAAGGTTAATGGCTGAAGCTGTTAAGGGCACAGGCTTATTAGTCAAGGCAGCAGGCGGCATCAGAACTTATGAAGATGCCCAGAAGATGATTGAAGCTGGTGCTTCAAGACTTGGCTGCAGTGCCGGTATCGCCATCATTGAAGGCAGTAAGAAATAATTATTATAATTATCTAGGACAAATGAAAATGTAGATTCATATAATTGGATCTGCATTTTTGTTTCTGAGACATGTATCAATATGTGGTCGTTTTAAAATATAAAAGATTTATTGTTCTGAAAAGAGATTTGTTGGAATGGTATCACAAGAAAACTTTTGAGCATTAAACAACACGAAAAACTGAAAAATGCTAAAATGTTAGCAATTACAAACCAATAATAGAAAAGGAGAACTCATATGCAGGATTCATTGATTTTCAAAAATGCTGTTTCGGAAAAGAGACTATTGAACGTAGTCAAGGAAGTATCTAACTATCATCGTATTCAGGCTTCACCAATGTATCGTGAAGCTGCCAATCATGTTCTGAAGCTATGCCAGAAGCATGGCTTAGACGCTAAGATTCTGTCATATGAGGCAGATCCTGATGTCTGGTACTTACAAAGCAAGATGTTTAAGGAATGGTCTGTTAAAGAAGCTACCTTAGATCTGGTTGAACCGGAAATGAGACTGGCAGATTATTCTGCAGAAGCTATTTCCGTAATTCAGAAGAGCTATCCGATTGACAGAAGAAATGACCCTGTTGATCTGGTGTTACTGGATAAGGGAAGTAATAAGGATGAATACGCTGATGTTGACTTAAATGGCAAGTTTGCCTTCATCAGAGGCAACATCAGACAGTATATCTGGGTATATGAAAAGGGTGCTTTAGGTGTAGTTACTGACTACATCATGGAAACCAAGAGCCGTAAGAGAAGTGACCTTTACAATTCACTTACCTATACTTCTTACTGGCATACTCATGTTGCTGGCGAACCGGAAGCCAGAGGCTTCGTATTATCACCTAAGATGGGCGATCAGTTAGCTGAAATGTGCCGCAAGAAATGGAATGAAGATAAGGGCTACTTACAGGTAAGACCATACATTGATTCTGCTTTATATAATGGCCACATTGAAATCGTTGAAGTAACAATACCTGGTAAGGATGATAAGACGGTTTATCTGTCCGCTCACTTATGTCATCCAAGAAGTTCATGCAATGACAATGCTTCGGGTGTATCAGCTACCATTGAAGCCATGAATGTCATGAATACATTAATCAAGGAAGGAAAGCTGGAACAGCCTCAGCATACCATCAAGCTGACCTTAATTCCTGAGTTTACCGGTACCTTTGCCTACTTGAGCGATCATAATGAATATGCAAAGGGCTTAGGGGCAATGAATCTGGACATGGTAGGTGGTAAACAGACCCGTTTCTATGGGCCAATCACCTTAACCAAGACACCTTACTCAACACCTTCAATGAATAATGAAATGTGCATGCTGGCAATGGATGAAGCCGGTAAGGAAGCTTACTCCTTAGCTGATGATCCAGTATCATTAACCAATCACCGAGTTGAACCACACAGTGGCGGCAGTGACCATACAGTATATTGTGATCCAACCATTAACATTCCTTGTTGCATGCTGGGCCAGTGGCCGGACTTAAACTACCATACCGCTACTGATACATTAGATGTCATTGATCCTCAGGTATTGAAGTTCTCATGTCTTACAGCCATCAATTTTGCCTGGAACTTGGCTAACATCAAGACGGAAGATGTACCATATCTGTTCAACAAGCAGGAAGAAAACATTCTGGCTGACAAGTTCCAGGCAACTTCTGCATATTTAAACGGTAAGATCGATAAGGCAACCTTTGGCTCATTAATGTTCATCATGAAGGATTACTTCATTTCTTGCTGCGACACTGTAACTAAGCTTGTTGGCGAATATGATACAAGCTGTCAGAAGCAGCATGTCTCAGACATGTTTGATAACTGGATCAAACTATATGACTTAAAGGATGAATATCCGCAGATCAAAGGCTATGAAACTGTCTATGAACGTAACTTCGTCGGACCTATTCAGCAGTTCAGTGATTATGAAGCCTTAGGCTATAAGAAACAGCTTGAAGATTTCCATAAAGTCATGGGCAATGATATGTTTGCTTTATATGACATTCAGGATAAAGTCATTAATTACATTGACGGTAAGCGCAGTGAAAACGAAATAATCAGAAGATGTAACATTGAATGCGGTAAGGATGTAACCAAATCAGCCGCGGCACTTATCAAACTTCTGGAAGAACTGAACCTGATTTCTGCACTCTAGCTAATTAAAGTGCCCACAATTTTCACATAATCGGACGAAATAATATTGCAATTAAAGGGGCATTAGTATAAAATAAATATCGGTTTAAAGCTAGTTTCAGAAGGGAGGGTTAGAAGAATGGCAAAAGTAGTTCTTAAGGAGAACGAAGTTTTGGATGATGCATTACGTCGTTTCAAAAGACAAGTTAGTCGTAATGGTACCCTTGCTGAAGCTCGCAAAAGAGAATATTACGTAAAACCAGGCGTTCGTAGAAAACTGAAATCCGAGGCCGCACGTAAGGCTAGAAAGAAATAGTTAATGAAACCGCAGAAATGCGGTTTTATTTATGTCACGAATGATAAACACCTAAAAAATAGTAAAATATATTGTATAAATCACTAAAATATAGTTTAATAACTTTAGAAGGTGATATGATATGAAAGAATATACTTTTACCAAGACTATTAGCAGTGCGGAAATAAGAAACTTCAGAAAAAAGTATCAGCTTACCAGACCAGAACTTGCCGGAATTGTGGGCTGTTCAGTTAAAACGATAGAAAAGTGGGAACAGAGTGATCTTCCTGTTATGGGGGCAGCTGCTGTTTTATTAAACACATTAAAAGATAATTCTGAATTACTTATTAAATATGAGCTTCCTGAGCTGATTTACCCTTTAAGGTTATACTACCTTGATGGTAATACTGTCACTACGGTAATTGATGTTGATGAATTAAACAGAAAGATAAAAATAAAGAATTATACTGATGAAATAGTAAGAAGAGCATTTGGCAATAAGACTAATGTTTCATTTGAAGATTATGAGAACTTTCTGAAGAGCCGTTGTTTCCCAAATGAAAGGGATAAGCTGAAACTGGAATTAAGATTAAGAGAATTACCGTTTTATGATGTTTGAGCAATTATGCTATAAACATCATAAAACGG
>JAFUCG010000104.1 GCA_017459795.1 Erysipelotrichaceae bacterium
CAGTGGCTGATTACATTGATTTCTACAATAAGCGACGCCCTCAACGCAAATTAAAAGGCATGACTCCTGAACAATTCAGATCGTCATACCTTTCATCCCGGTCTTTTTTATGAGTGTCCCATTTTTGTGGGGCAGTTCAAAATGCAGTTTTTTTACTGTTTACTACTTTGTCAGGCTTTCCATGACCTTTCTACGTTGCTCAAGGACTTCAGAATAAAATTCATGAAGAGCCTTATCCATTTCCCTGGTAAATCGGATGATCTCCTTCAACATGATCGTTTCCTGAGAGAAGATGAGAGTTGGATTCCCCCTGACCATTGCCATGTGTTCATACTCATTGGCCTTATCGTTTTCATCTTCAAAAATCTCTCTGTTCTCATAAATTTCCTTAAGCTCCCTATAACAGTCTTCTTTCATGTCTTTCATCAGATAAGTGAAAGCCAGAACAAACTTCTGCCGGTAGAACATTTTCCTGTCATAGCTGTATGATTCCAATAACTTAGGTAATTCTTCGAGCAATCTGTCATATTTTCCAGATAACTCCAGGCACGTGCAGATATTAGTTAAACCCAGAACGGTATTACGGCTCGAAACACCTTCATGCTTCAGACAGTAATCATAGTACATTTGATGGTAGCGCAGTGATTCTGTAAACTGTTCATTCCAGAAATAACAAGCCCCCAGCTTACTGATGGTGAGCAATAGTTCATTCTGCTGTGCAATGCCTGAAGCAGATAATATCTGATAATTCTGTAAATAATACTTTATGGCTGCTTCATAGTCATTGAGTGTTTCATAATGTTCGCCAGCCGTAAACAGATCATCTGTGCTTTTCATGGCAGTTTTTAACAGTTCCAGGCTGCCCTTAAATGATTCACCGGTTTCAAGTTCAGTTAATTCTCTGGCTGCTGAAATTGTCAGGTAATGACTTCTGCCATAGTATGATTCATATATATCTATTAATTTCTGAGCTGTTTCAATTGCCTTTGACTTGTCAACATGCTTATAAGCCATGACAAATTCATTTAGGAAGCTGTAGTCATTACCTTCATATATGCCCTCACTGTCTTTGAGCAGTTTATCATACAGTTCTATTGCTTCTGTGAACTTGCTGCTTGCCAGTTCACTTCTGGCCATGCCGTTTAAGGAACGTAATGTACTTCTGCTATTGGCACCTAAGTTTCTGCTTCTTATTTCGTAAGTCTGGCTGTAGATTTCAAAAGCTTTGGCATAGTCCTTAAGATTATAATAATCATTGGCTATGTTATTAAGAGAAATCATAGTAAATTCACTTTCATCCCCATAAGCCTTGCAGGCCTGCTCATATACCTTTCTATATGTATCCAAGGCTTCTTCATGGTTTCTCATTTTATCATAGACAGTACCAATGCTGTTTAAATGTCTGATGGCTTCCTTACTGCCTTCACCAAATTCAGCACAGGCCTTACTGTAGTTTTCCTTAGCCACTTCAAGAGCTTCTTCAAACTTTCCGGTTTCCATGATCAGCTGTACTTCCAGGGACTTACATTGACCGGCAAACCTTAAAGCCTGCTTCTGATCCTTCCACAGTTTGGTTTCCATGTAAGCTCTTCTGACAGCCTGTAAGCCTTCATTGCTCATGCCAGCAGAATTACGGTAGTGAGCACAGTTATTGCAAGCCAGTGCCAGATTATAGTTATAGGAATAATAACCAGCATATCCCGGCTTTACTGTCTTAGCCAGGCGGTGGAATATTTCATATGTTCTGGTATACAGTCCTTCTTTCAAGAATGAAGTGAAGAGCGGATAACAGATCTCTCCTAATTCGTTGTGTTCAGCTTCACTTAATTCAGCGTTTTCAAAAATACTTATTATCTTATCAGTCAGTGAGAAGCGTTCTGAAACATCCATGTTCTGCCAGTCTCTGTTTATCAGATACCTTACCTTCTCCACATATATGTCCTTTACCATTTCTGGATCAGTCTCAATTGCAGCATCAAGAATGACCTTTCTTACCTGCTGATGCATGTAATAGCGCTGTTCATTATCCTTTATGATGATGGTATGCTCAATGAAGTTGTTATAGTTCTCACGGTAAAAGACAGGCAAGATCTTCTTACCAATTGTTTCAGCCTCTGCATCATTCCAGTTTTCAAGTACTGCCAGTAACTTGGCAATGTACTGATCTTCCTGATTCATGTATCTTAAGAATCTTTCGATGACCTGCTGTTTACTGGCCCCGAATGATTCCTTAGTCACAGGCTTACCGGCCGCTACCAGTTCATAATATGTCGTAACATTTAAATCCAAAAACAACGGTGTTCCCCCGGTAACACTGTAAATGTCATCCAGCAGTTCCTCAGGAATCCCTGCCGTTCTTAAGAAGTCAAAGGAATCTTCCTTGGAAAGGTCACCAAGTTCATGCTCATCAATGGCTCCTTCCCAGAAGTCATCTTCCTCTTCCCATCTTAGTCTTTCTCTGCCGCCTATTACCCATAAGATGCCGGGAACGGCCTTAACGATGTCCTCTCTTAACCAGATGTCATAGGCACTGGAAAACCCGGCTGACTTATAGGAGTTAACCAGCTCTTCATATGTATCTAAGAAAATGACTACCGGTAATCTGAACTCATCAGATACACTTTCCGTATTCTTGATGAGGTCCTGGGCAAAATAGTATGAAGCCTTGTCTTCCAGTTCATTTATCTCCAGCCGGCCAATGCTCTTGATCTCATTTTCCAGATTCTTACTGTCCACATTCCACAGCTTTTCAATCTTCTTATAATACTTTGTACTTTCTTCCATTATGGTCTTACCGGTCTTAATGGAAGAAAGAATGGTGCTGGCTCCGGGAATGAATTTGGCCACGATGGAAATCATCGGGTTATCAATGAGCTCCGTTTCACCAACTGTCTTATATACCGGGTTACCGCACTTGATGTTATAAGCTGCCTCTAAGGCATCATAGTAAGGAAAGGAAAGCCCCTGCTTCTTAAGCAGACACTTTAGCTTGCCAAGCACAAACATCTTCTCCGTTCCTCTGGAGAAGTCATAGGTTACATGAGCTATCTTGCTCAGATCCTTGTTATTGGAATTATAGTCATCCAGCTGTCTGGCCAATTCGTTTATCAATCTGGTCTTACCGAAACCGCCAATGCCATAGAATGAAATGACATTGAATTCATCTGTGTGCTTCTGCGCGTCTTCAAAAATACGGTTGAATGCCTCTCTCGGTTCCCCGCGGTCCGTAAACTTTCTTACTGCCAGTACTTTCTTAACAGGCGCCTTTCCCATACTGTCATACCTCTTTTACTAGTGTTATTCTTCTTCAAATACTACTGCCTGATAAGGTTCAAGCGTTATAGTTGTACCTCTCACTGAAAGTTTATCGTAGTTATTAATTAATATCTTTCTGACTGCCCAGATAGGAATGTCATAGCTGACTTTCTTATTACTGAAATTACCGACCACAAACAGCCTCCTGGTTTCATAGGTACGGCTGTAGGCAATTATCTTGTTATTGTCGTGGTCATATTCATCCGTACGGCCATAGATGGCGATCTTATTTTCCTTTTTAATCTTTAACAGCTTCTGATAATATCTATAGATTGACTTTTCACTGTTAAGATCCTTTTCCACATTGTATTTCTTATATTCTGGGTTGATGCATTGCCATGGCTTAGCTCCTTCATTGAACCCGGCATTTACTGAATCATTCCATTGCATCGGCACTCTGGCATGATCTCTGGCCCCATACTTAATGAAGCTGAAAACTAACTTCTTAGGCATGCCATAACCACTCATTAAATCATAGACAAAGTGACTTACCGGATCCTTAAGGTCATCAATGCTCTTAAAGTCACAGTTAGTCATGCCGATCTCCTGCCCCATGTAGATAAACGGTATGCCAAAGCCCATGTAGGTTATTGTTGCTAGGAAAGTAGCGGCTTCATAATGATATTTATCAGTATCTATTGAGAATCTGTTTACGCTTCTTGGATTGTCATGGTTTTCCAATACTAATGTATTCCAGCCTTCGCCATAGTAAGTTCTTTGTGGTTTAAAGAATCCTTCCTTAAACTGTTTCAGGTTAAAAGGTTTCCAGAAGAATTTCTTATCACCGATGTTATCGGAAGCCAGGTGTTCAAAGTTGAAGATCGTATCAAGTTCATGATTATCTTCCTTAACATATTCCAGACAAGCTTCATCAGAAGGATGGAATGATTCACCAACCGTGTAGCTGTCATAAAGTGACAATGCCTTTTCATTTAACTCCTTAAGAAATTCATGCATCCTTGGGCCATCCACAAAGTACTTGGCCCCCTTCTGGTAGGAGTTAGGGTCATTATCATCCTTGAATGGATAGACTTTGGAGAACATGTTAAAGACGTCAAAACGGAAGCCATCAACACCCTTGCTTAGCCAGAAGTTCAGAATGTCGATTATTTCCTTTCGGACATTTTCATTTTCCCAGTTCAGATCTGCCTGTTCCTTACAGAACAGATGCAGGTAGAATTCATCAGTTTCGCCAATTCTTTCCCAGGCACTGCCCGTAAATGTTGAAGCCCAGTTGGTTGGCGGTAATAACTTATCTTTGACCCACTTGCCCTTTCTGATTATGTAGTAGTCTCTGTATGGTGAATCAGGTGAAGAAAGAGCTTGTTTAAACCAAGGATGTTCAATGGAAGTATGGTTGATTACCATGTCCATGATCACCTTCAGATCTCTCTTATGGCATTCCTCTAACAATCTGTCAAAGTCAGCCATTGTTCCGAACTTCTCATCAATGTCCTTATAGTCACTGATGTCATAGCCATAGTCATAGTCAGGAGATTTATACAAAGGTGAAAACCAGATCGCATTAACACCCAGATCCTTTATGTAATCGAGCTTGGAGATGATGCCCTTAATGTCACCCCAGCCATCATTATTGGAATCCTTATAGCTGAAAGGATAGATCTGATATACGATCGCATTCTTATACCATTCTGTCTTCATTATCTTTTACCTCTTTTATGACTATATTATACACCAGAAAAAAAGAGCCGAAGCTCTTTGATTATTTCTTCATCAGATCCTTGCCGGCATTCCAGGCCTGGCCAACCTTTTCACCAGTTGAGTAGTAGCCATTCTGGAACTGATCGAACATTAAGGCATGTAATTTCGTAACGTCTACCTTACCCTTTTCATTCAGAACCTTTGATCTATTACATATCATTACATCTCTATGGCATTGCCGTATGGGAAATATCATATCCACATGAAAAAATATAGCCATCATTGATGGCTATTTCTTTCTTAACATGAATTTTCTGGCCACATTCAGACCTATCTTATAGTACCAAGGTCTTAAGGCCTTATCAGCTTCCTGAATCTTTTCTCTGATTGGAATGCCTTGCGGGCAATGGGCTTCACACTTACCGCACTTAATACAGGCGCTGGCGAAAGCGGCGTCTTTTCTTAAGGCTACGGCCTGGGCATACTGGTGTCTGCCTGAACCCTTGTTCTCGCTGTACATGGTATTGTAAGCTCTGAACAAGCCTGGAATGTCAATTCCCTTAACACATGGCATGCAATACCTGCAACCAGTACAGCCAACCTTCTCCTTGGCCTTTATTTCGGCTACTACCTTTTCAATTAAACTGAAATCATCAGAAGTCATGCAGCCAGGTTCACTTTCGGAAGCGATGTGGCAGTTTTCATTTACCATTTCAGCTGAATTCATGCCGGATAAAACAACGGTTACCCCACTCTGATCATATAACCACTTCAAACCTAATTCAGCAGGAGAATATCTGCCATCATCCTTGATCAGCTTCTTAGCCTTTTCCGGCAACATGTTAACCAGCTTGCCGCCTCTTAAAGGTTCCATGATGATGACTGGAATACCTTTCTTTTCTGCGTGCTGTAAACCAATCTTACCGGCCTGGGTATTCTCATCCAGATAGTTATACTGAATCTGGCAGAAGTCCCAGTCATAGGCGTCAAGGATCTGAATGAACATTTCAGAATTGCCATGATATGAGAAACCGATGTTTCTGATCTTGCCTTCCTTCTTCTTATTACTAATCCATTCTTCAATGCCTAAGCCCTTTAACTTTTCCCACTGGACAAGGTCAGTCATGTGGTGCATCAGATAATAGTCCACATAATCAGTTTTCAAGCGCTGTAATTCTTCATTGAAGTAACGGTCCAAAGCACTCGCATTGGAGATCATGTATTGCGGTAACTTGGTCGCAATGTTGACATTCTTACGGATGCCATTTCTTTCCAGTATCAAGCCTAGAGCAGCCTCACTGCCGCTGTAAATGTAGGCTGTGTCATAATAGTTGACCCCATTATGATAGGCTGTCATTAATTCCTTTTCAGCCTTATCAATATCGATCTTATTACCCTTGGTGGTAAAGCGCATGCAGCCATAACCAAGTTCACTTAGCTTATTTCCATACTTGTCGTTTCTGTATAACATCCAATTACCTCACTTTAGTTTTTCAATCATCTTAATTAACTTCTCATAATATGGCAGAATGTCATGATTGTGCATTAAGCCACCCTGCAAGGACATGTGGTCACCTTCATAGGTTTCAAATACATTCCATACACCTTTTTCAATCTCATTTTCATCAAAGTCTTTATGTTCATTAAAGAACGGATAGGTAGAAGAAATGGTATTTACCAAACCGTCATTCATCTTCCAGTCTTCCCCAAGCACAAACCCTTCCCTGGTCTTACCGCTGTAACAGCCCATGATACGGCTGGTGCGAGAGAACATTACTTCCATGTCCTTTCTAGGAACATAGTCATTGCCTTTTCTTACCGTCCCGTTACAAGGCTGGGAGAAGTAATAGGTATTCTCATTTAACTTTAATATTTCATTTAGTCTTAGGGCATTGTCAATGTGCATGTCATAGACTGCGCAATCATCATATGGCAGCTTCTCAGCCCCGCTTGAATTATTACGGCTCATCATCTTACCGGCAAATCTTTCCATAACGGTCGTCTTAACCTTGGAAGGATCAAAGTCAGGATCCTGATATAAGTCATAGGCCGTGGTACCGTTATGCGGTGCCGCAATGGTTACCAGGGCAAAAATATTACTACCTTTACCACCCTTGAAGAAATCTGAACAGTCATAATCCTGTTCCTCTTTGACTCCTTCAGCCATGATGTGGGCAAACATTCTTATCGTTGCCCCGCCAAAGGAATGTCCTATAATAACTAATCTGGTATCTTCATTTAATTCTTCAATTAACGGCTTACCGGTAAAGTCACGGCCAAATCTGTCATGACCATGTCTTTCACTGTGGTGCTTGCCATAGTCACTTCTCTTACCAACTAACTGCCCGTATAATTCACAGGCCCTGTCATAGGCACTGCCGTGAGGTGACACGGAAGCACTGTAACAGTCATAGCCTTCATTTCTGAGTTTCTTAATGAGGTCCCCACCTCTCATGCCCCAATAAGGCATTCTTTCGTACTGTTCATCGTAACTGCCCCAGCCGGACAGGCCGTGAACAAAGATGTATTTCAAATTATTCATAAGTTAGTCCTCATTTGATATTTTACCATATCATTTCACAAGGCCAAATAACATAACTCCATAAAAAATCTCAGATTTTCATCTGAGATCATTTTTCTATAACTTTTCTCTGATCATTTCGATCAGCTCGGCATATTCCTCATCACTTAGTAATGTCTTCTGTGGGTTCATCGCAAATACGCCACCCCATTCAAAGCCATCCTTGTACTTAGGAACCAGGTGGAAATGAAGATGATGCATTGTATCACCATAGGCACCAAAGTTGATCTTGTCAGGTTTGAACAGTTCATGAATGATTGAAGCTACATGGCTTACGTCTTCCATGTACTGAATTCTTTCTTCCTTGCTTAAGTCAGAAATGTCATCAACATGTCTCTTACAGGCAACGATAACTCTGCCTCTGTGTGACTGTTCCTTAAACAGAATGACCTTGCTCATCGGTAATTCACCAATCTTAATTCCAAAGGCATCTAATAAGGCCCCTTCAGCGCAGTATGAACAGTTTTCATCAAAAATATTATTTGTCATATTAAACTCCTTATTCCATCCCTATTATACATTAACAGACTTGCTTCACAAGCCAAGACTTTCAGCTTTTTCCATTATTTCTTCATCACTCAGTTCATCTACTTCACTAAGTTCAAATACAGCCATTGGAAAACCATTAGTCATGGCCGTGCCATAGTAATCCTTAAGTTTTTCCTTTAATTCCTCAATGTCCTTATCCATTAATATGTTCCTTCCTTTATGTGACGGTAGATGTCATACCAGCTGAATACTCTGGTCACATTTTCATGTGTATAACCGACATTATATGGGTTATCAAATATTAATACCGGCATCTCTTTAGCAAAGTCATTTATGGTTTCTGGGAAATCTTCCACAAACAGATCACAGCCCTTGTTTCTGACATAATCAATTTTCGGGAAACTGGTAAATATCAGTTCATCATGATAGATGTCATTTTCAACCAACCACTGCTTGGTCTTTTTTCTAACCTGTTGGCCACGTTCACTCTGTTCAATGCCGCCGCTTCTGCCGGTACAGACAATGATCTTATGACCGTCTTCATGCAGCTTATGAGTTACTTCGGAAACATACATTAAAGGTTTGATGTTTTCAATGTATTCCATCAGATGATCCCTGAAGAATTCCTGAAATTCAGGCCAGCTCATGAAAGACATCTTATATTCATAACCATATGGTAAGTCCATCTCCGGCAAGCCATGCTCATACAAATACTTACCATACTGTTCAAGTTTGAAACGGTTGTCATCAGTCATGCAGCCGTCTATGTCAAATCCTATAATCATGCGTTTTCCCTCATTTCCTCATTATTTTGCTGCTTAGCCATCCTGGTCCAGTTTATAAGACCATAGGCATCATTTACACAATATACTACATTACTTAAGAATAACGGCACATTGGAAAAATCACCGTTAAGCATTGGTATTAACCACATTACTACTCTGGTTAATCCATTGATGATGAAGAACAGATTGAATATCGGATCAGCCTTGGCCATGAAGTAGAACGACAGTATGGTCACACACATGCCAAAGGTAGATATTGCTAATAGTTCCGAATTAAAGTACTTTAACAGATAATAATACGGTACGCTCATGATCACCTGAGATAATATCGGTATGATTATCTGCCATTTTGAAAGCTTGTTGATTCTTACTTCATCATCACTCTTTCTGTTTCTTAACCAGCTTACCAAACCGTAAACGGTTATCGGGATGACCAGAAATACGCTTATGATGACTTCTGAATAATATCTGCTCTGAAAAGAAATGTAGGCATATATGACATTACCGATTAATGAGAAATAGTAATTCGATATCCTGCCCTTGGCACTTAAGATGGCGTTGGTCATGTTACAGAAGCCGTTGATCAAAGCCAGATAACTGCTGCGGGTAATGATCGATATTACCGTAGTCACCGTTACGGAAGTGAAATACAGTATCTTTTCAAACGCTGTCCAATCCTTAAATATCTTCTTCATGGCAACATTATACCATAGAAAAAGTCATCATTATGATGACTTAGAAATACACTCCTCGGTAAATGATCAGTACGACAAGTATTGCCAGATAGAATGCCAGTTTCATTAACGGGAAGCCATTTATCTTACCCTTTAGCTTAAACAGTACTGAGCAGATTGAGAAAACGGTAAAGCCTGTTGCCAGAAGATAAAAGCCTATTCCCTTGCCCCAGATTATGGCATAGGCCGTTAAGCCCTGAACAATGCCAACCACAAAGGTCACAAATCCCATTTGCTTGGTAAACTGTTCCAGTTTATTACCATCCTTCAGCTTTTCCACAAACCCATCAGATAGTTCCAGTGGATTTAGTTTTCTCTTACCACTCATGTAAATGATTCCGGTAACGATGCTGAATACACATAATACCGCATAGAATATGCCGCTTAATATTAGTAATATCTTCATATGCTACTCCCCTTTAATGAACTTAATGATTGCTTCAGAAGTCTGAGAGATCTGTTCTTCAACAGTTATAGTTGCCTCATTATCACCCTTCTGTTTACCGTATTGGGCAAAGTTGGCGTGGTTACCACCTTTGATTATTACTTCCGTACTTTCATTGCTCCAGTACTGTTTGGCATCTTCATAGACATTCTTTTCCAGACAGCCATCCCTGTCCCCATATATTGATAACAGCTTACAGTTGATCTGCTTTGTTGGATAGGAAGCCAGTAATACAACACCATCTATTTCCTCATTCTTTAAGGAATAGGAACAGGCTGCAACCCCACCTAAGGAATGACCGCCAACATATATTTCCTCATATTCTCTGTCCTTTAAGACTCCATCCGCAGCGTTCATCTTAAAGAATGCCATGTGGAATGGAAACTTAACGATATATGTGTCAATGCCTGCTTCAGCTATTTCCCTTGCCATTTGAGCATAGGCATGTGAATCTACCTTAGCACCAGGATAAAAGATGAAGGCCTTATCAGAATCAGGATTCCGATAGGAGATCCACTTGCCTGTTTCCTCATAACTTATTGAACCAACACTTGCCAGATACTGCTTCGTTACTGCTTCTGACTTACTGTATGGTAACAGGTAACCTAAGGAAGAAATGACGATTAAAAGTACTGACATTAAGGCTGTCAATAACGTCTTCTTACCTTTTGAAACATTCTTTTTCTTAGTCAGAAATCTTACCAATAAATAGCTTAATATGATGACAATTATCAGTGCAACAACACTGTAAATTGCGTACTTCATTCAAATCACCCATGAACATTATACACTTTTTATTGTGGTGTAACCCTTTTTCAGCTACCCATGTGACTATTGTTATTTTTTTCACATATAGCTAAAATGTTATTTTTCTGCATATTTTAATAGTATAATTTATTTGGAGGACAAAGACATGAATAATAAAAAAGTAGTAGTTTTAGGCGGTGGTGTATTAGGCACCCAGATCGGCTTAATGTGTGCATACTATGGTTATGACACAACATTCTGGCTCCGATCTGAAAGTTCAATTGAACGTACAAAACCAAAAATCGAAAGATATTCAGCATTAATGTTACAGGATCTGGCACAGGCTAAGGCCTTAGTTGGCAACCCAATGGGCGCCTTCATGTATCCAAGAGGCATGGTAAAGGGTGAATGGAGCGCTGTTACAGCTGAAAAGATTGATGAATTATTAGCTTGCGGCAAGAAGAATCTTGAAGAAAACGTACACATTGAATTAGACAAGGCAGCAGCTGTTAAGGATGCTTACCTGGTAATCGAATCAATGTCAGAAGATCCAAAGGCTAAGATCGATGTTTATACTCAGTTCAAGGATCTGCTTGATGAAGATACCATCCTGGTAACCAACTCATCAACATTATTACCAAGCATGTTCGCTGAATACACAGGCAGACCTGAAAAGTATCTGTCATTACACTTCGCTAATACAATTTGGAAGAACAACACAGCAGAAGTCATGGGTCATGCCGGAACAAATCAGGACATTTACAACGAAGTTGTTAAGTTCGCAACAACAATTGGCATGGTACCATTACAGTTACACAAGGAACAGCCAGGTTACATCCTGAACTCAATGTTAGTTCCATTTTTGTCAGCAGCTCAGGGCTTATGGGCTAATGGCGTTGCTGATCCTGAAACAATCGACCTGACATGGCAGTTAGCTACATCAGCTCCAGCCGGTCCATTCAAGATCTTAGACATCGTTGGTCTGGAAACAGCTTATAACATCAACCAGATGAAGCCAGCTGCACAGCAGGAAGGCACAACCGAAAACAAGATCGGTAAGCTGTTAAAGGAAAAGATCGATAAGGGCGAAACCGGTGTCAATGCCGGCAAGGGTTTCTACGATTACACAAAGAAGTAGTAACCTGAATAAAGGAAAAAACCAGCTCAAAAGAACATAGAATCGGCGTGACCATTGCGGTCACGCCGTTCTTGTTTCTCAGATTGTGTTGGGAAAAATCCAATGCTCCTTATAACTATGGAAAATAGAAGACCTGTTCGACAAACTGGAATTTGAATTCCCCGAAATCGTAGGCATTCGCCAGTGATTATAGGGCTTTAATGAAATCCTCTGAAACCGTTGAAAACAAAGGATTTTTCGCAATCTGCTCACCGAATCCCTTTATTGAATGTTACACCATTTCAACAACGCCCCGGCTGCTCATAAGGGCAAAAGTAAGGGCAAGAAAAACTCATAACAGGATATAACATGGTGTGGCAATCGGGAGCCTGTGACATATGTGCGAATACATCAACGGAGCTATTATACAGGAGAATTTCACAATGGAAAAGTACATTTTTGATAAGAGCAACGGTTTATGGTACGAGCTGCAAGGCGATTATTACA
>JAFUCG010000105.1 GCA_017459795.1 Erysipelotrichaceae bacterium
TATTTATCCAAACCGTTCAGGTAGTAATTTGCAGGCAGGCGTTCATGCAGCCAGAAAAGAACTTGAGGCTGACGATCAGGTAACAAACGATAATAAGTATATGATTATACTTACAGATGCTGCTGCTCGTATGTGGATCAACGAAAAAGAAGAACCTGTTACAAATGCTGTTGAAGCAAACAATAAAGAAATAATTTGGTGGAATAAAAATAATGACTTTGTATATTTTAGATATACGTCAAGTGATTATCCTAGATTTGAGGAAGTATGGAATAGAGCAGAAAACACAGAGAATCCTGAAAATCCTGATAAATATGCTGTAACTCTTTCAGAGTGGAAAGATCTTATTGCTCGTAGAAATGCTGGAGAAGATTGGGATACATTAGGCGTTGCCAGATTAAGTGTAGTAAGAGATAAAACAAGTGATTATTTTACAACATATGAAGCAGCAACTTATCATGCTGGTAAAGAGATACTTGCTGCTGCAGATAGTGGAATGAATGTAAAAATGGTAACGTATCCATATCATTCGGGAACAGCATATGGAAATTATATAGAATCATTTAAAGAATGGCTTTCCCAAAGGAATAACATAGAACGTTATGACTTTATTAACACTGGCGATGAGGAAACAGATGAGGAAAATAGTAAAAAGATATTTGAAGACATCAGAGATGAA
This sequence comes from Erysipelotrichaceae bacterium, assembly GCA_017459795.1. Lineage (GTDB taxonomy): Bacteria > Bacillota_I > Bacilli_A > Erysipelotrichales > Erysipelotrichaceae > RUG521. The sequence goes on from JAFUCG010000105.1 coordinate 680, forward strand.
CTCATTTATCTTGTAGACAAAGGATCAGTTGTTGTTGATGAAATAGGTAAGACTGATGATTATGATTTCTCATTCATTAATAAGCTTGATACATTAAAACTTACAGTTAACGGTGTTGAATATGTTAAGGAACAGTTAGATGAAACATCATATAAGTTCTCTGCTGAAGGAAAAGAAGGATTTGTATTAACTTACTATCCTGAAGGAACAACAGTGGAAGGCAAGGAATATGGAGAATGTTTTGTTCTCAATATCAACCAGGCAATCACATATGATGATCCAGTTCAGCTAACATATTCTGTACATCTTGATAATCCAAAAACTGAAGATGGTGAATACGGTGTTTATGACGAAAAGGGCAAAGCTGGAGAAAAAGAATTATATACAAATAATGTTGCTACATTATATCCGGTAGACACTAAGGGTAATGAAGGCGAACCTGAAGATTTCCCATTACCAACAGTAAGCTATAAGATCACTTCAATTTCTGGAACAAAGACATGGGAAGATGATGACGACAGAGATGGCGTTAGACCAGAATTCATCTTTGTTGAATTATTAAAGAATGGTAACCCAATTGACAAAATCAAAGTTGGGCCAGATGATGAAGGTAATTGGACATATAAGTTCTCTGGTTTAAGATTATTATGGACAGGCGAAAGCTTTGAGGATGAAGGTATCTATACAGTCAGAGAAGTATTACAGGAAGGTTCAAAATACACTTCAAAAGTAGAAGGCTCTGAAATCACAAATACTCACGAAACCGAAAAGGTTACCGTTTCTGTAGAAAAGAAATGGGAAGATGAGGATAACAAGTACAACAGCAGACCTGAAAGCTTAAAGGTTGAATTAAAGGCTGATGGTAAACAGGTCGCAACTGCAGAACTTAATGCTGAAAATAATTGGAAGTATACATTTGAATCAACTGAAGAAGCACCTTTATATAAGTTTAAGGAACATGGTAAGACTGTAACTTATACAGTTGATGAAGTAGAGGTTCCTGTAGGCTACAAGAAGTCAGTTGAAAAAGTATCAGATTATAGCTTCGCAATTACCAATACTTATAAGCCAATCGAATACGATCCACCAGTAGTAAAGCATGTATTAGGTGATGTCGCAAAGGCTAATAAGGATGAAACATTCACATTCAAGTTTGAGGCTGTAACAGAAGGCGCCCCAATGCCAGAAGGTTCAAAGGATGGCGTTAAGACTATTACAGTTAAGGCTGAAGAAGATTATGAATTCGGAACAATGTACCTGACAAAGCCAGGTGAATATACCTATAAGATTACAGAAGTAAATGAAGGCAAGAAGGGTTACATCTATACTGATAAGGCATACGAACTCACCTTCACGGTTTATACAGAAGACAAGGCTGACAGTGAGCAGTTAAAGTGCAGACTGACAGTTGATGGTGAACGTGTTGATCTTGACGGTCAGAAACCATACGTATTTGAATTCGTTAACACATACAGAGAATTAGTTGACATTGAAATCGAAAAGGTTTGGGCAGACAATAACAACGCTGAAAAGAAGAGACCTGAAAAGATCGAAGTCACACTGTACGCAAACAATGAAGAACTTGGTACATTCGAGCTGAGTGAAAAGACTGAGTGGAAACTTGTATTAGGTGACCTGACATATAGTGATGAAGAAGGCAGAGAAATCAAGTACACTGTCAAGGAAAACAAAGTTCCTGAAGGATACAAGGCAACTGTAAAACAGGATGGTCATAAGGTAATCATCACCAACTCAATGAAGACACCTGCAACAGGTGATAACAGTAACTTAACCTTATGGTTAACATTACTTGGCATTTCAACAGTTGGTACTGCAGGATTCGCAGTAGTTACAGCCAAGAAGAAAAAAGAAGATTGATAGTTACTCCCCAATTGAAAGAGGGCACCTTGGGTGCTCTTTTTCGTTATTGTAAGGTTAGTTTTTATGATTAAATCATATGTCAGTGTTTGTGAAAATGATGAAGGTAAATCTATATACTTGTGATATGTTCATTAGTTATAATTATGTCATAAGAGGTATATAACAATTTATTAAAGAAAGAGTTTGTAGGGCATGCTTACAAATGTTTTGTTTTTCTGAAAGGGAGGTTTACCATGACACAAAGAGAAACTGTTAATTCCAGCATCATACA
>JAFUCG010000106.1 GCA_017459795.1 Erysipelotrichaceae bacterium
AAAGGGAATTGTATGGATAACTCTTTGATGGAGAACTTTTTCGGAATAATGAAGAATGAGATGTATTACGGCTATGAATTCAGATCACTGGATGATCTAAAGAAAACAATGGAAGAATACATAAACTACTAAAATACAGAGAGAATAAACATTAAAAGAAAAGGATTGTCACATCTGGCTTTTAGGCAACAATCCTTATCTCAGTTTCAATTAGATTATTAAGTCCAACTTTGAGGGTTCACCTCAGAACGCAATGTTTTTTTAGATGCTTACATTCAGGATGTTGGCGGTAAGTTCGTGTTTGACGCCAGACCTGCAATAGTTGTTATTCCTGGTGGGGCTTATGCCTATTGCTCAGTAAGAGAAGCTGAACCGATTGCCTTTGAGTATCTCAAAGCCGGTTATCATGTCTTTGTCTTAAACTATACCATCAAGTTCAAGGGCAAATGGCCGGACCCGTTAAACGACTACGAACAGGCTATGGAATACATTCTGGAGAATAGCGAGAAGTGGCATGTGCTGAAAGATAAGATCGCAGTTGTCGGCTTCAGTGCTGGCGGCCACTTGGCAGCCAGTGCCGCAACAATGGCAAAGCATAAACCGGCTGCAGCCATCCTGGGCTATCCAGCCTTAAGAAGAGAAGTAATCGACATGTGCATGGAGAATCTGCCATCACCGATCGATCACGTTGATTATCATACTGCACCGTGTTTCCTATTTGGCTGCCGTGATGACATGCTGGTACCAACGGAAAACATTCTGGATTTTGAACAGGCCCTTTGTAAATGCGGGATTCAATTTGAATCACATGTATATTCCTATGGTAAACATGGCTTTTCCAGCGGTGAAAAATGGCTCAACAGTGAACCGTTATCAGAAAGAGCCCATAACTGGCTATATGACAGTATCGGCTGGTTAGCTGAACTGTTTGGCACATTTACCATTAACGGTTTTACGGAACCTCAGATAAAGAGAAGTCTAAACAGCAATGCTGAAGATCATTTATCCGCTGACTGTTCTATGGGCTATTTGTTTGAACATGATACTAAGGAACTGTTAAAGCCTATCTATGAAGGTCTGGAAAATGCCGGCAAGGAAAGAAACATACCGTTAGAAAAGATGGTATCAGGCTTCATGGTATATACCTTAAGAGAATTAATGAATGAACTTAATCTGTCTGAAGAACAGATTGAATATTTTGATTCTGAATTAAAGAAGATCAAAAACTAATAACTTAATAGGGGAGTAGTATGGATAACAGAATTAAAGAAGAAGTAAAGACCTCCAGCGCAGTATGGCTTGGCGCAGCCGACTGTATGATTGCAACACTCAACAACATCTTAACCGGTGGTGCACTGACTTATTTCTTTGTCAATCACTTTGGCATGGACAGTAAGTGGAGCGCCATGTGCTGGTTACTGTTCGGCATATGGAATGCCGTAAATGACCCGCTGTTTGGTTACATTTCTGATAAGACTAAGTCCAAGTTAGGCAGAAGAATACCTTACATCAGATATGGTGCCTTGGCCATTGCCACAGTATTCGTCTTGGCCTGGGTAGTATGGTTCCCTAATGGCAGTGATGCCCAGATGTTTGTTCAGATGTTAGTAGCCTTATTCCTGTTTGATGCCCTTTATACGGCAATAGCTACTTCATTATATGTAATGCCATTTGAAATGGCTGTTACCAATGAAGCACGCAGTAAGATCGTCTTAGCCAAGGTAATATTCGGTCTTATCGCCTTATCAGTACCGCTGTTTCTTTTAGGG
>JAFUCG010000107.1 GCA_017459795.1 Erysipelotrichaceae bacterium
TGAAAGTATAGCCATTATTAAATCATTGTGTTACATAATCAGGGATCTGCATAACTGTAATCCTCCGATCATACACAGGGACATAAAACCGGAAAACATCATCATTAAGAGTGATGGCAGTGTTGTGTTACTGGACATGAATGCGGCTAAATTCTACAGCGACAAGCAAACCAAAGATACATATTTACTGGGAACATATGGTTATGCAGCCCAAGAACAATATGGTTTTGGCAAGGCTAATAAGGCTTCTGATATTTATGGCTTGGGAAAGGTACTTAACTTCATGTTGACTGGGGATGTTAATAAACCTGTTTATGGTGCCATAGGTGACATAGTAAGAGAATGTACCGAAATAGACTATACCAACCGTTATCAGAATGTAGATGCATTGTTGAAGGCTCTCAGAACGAGATTATCTATATTTACGGGATTAAGTAAGTTTAAGAAAGTAGTGCTGTTCTTATTCTTTGTTTTTGTTACTCTGATGTTTCTAACCATGGAATCAGAAGAAATAACAAATGTAGCGGCTTTGTGGGTAATGAGAGTTCTGTATTACATAACTTTCATGGCAACAATATTATTTGCCATAAACTTTGGAGGTATCTGGAAGAAAACGGGTATTGATCGCATCAAGAATTCTTTATTGAGAATTGTTGTGGCATCACTTATCACAGTAGGAATATTTGTTGTCGGGATAATTTTAAGTGCCACTTTGGTAAATGGAATACAGAATAACTGGAGGTAAAAATGGGAAGAAAAACAACAACTGAACTGGATAAGGTTTTAGGTAAGCTGAACCCAGATTTGATACAGGATTATTTAAATGACAATAAGCAGGAATTATTTGAAGATGAAAAGCCATTTAGTAAATACATGAAGGAAATGTTCAAGGCTAAGGGTTTCAGTCAGCAGGAAGTCTTCATCAGGGCAGACATGCCGGAAAGATATGGTTATAAGATCATCGCTGGTGATAAGCATACTGTTAAAAGGGATGTCATGATTAGACTAGCGATCGCCAGCAAGTTTAATCTTAAGGAAACTAACAGAGCTTTGAAGCTTTATGGCTTTAATGAGTTATATTCCAAGATAGCCCGTGATGCCGTAGTGATCGTAGCCATTAATTCAGGTATTTACAACATTGATCAGGTAAATGAACTTTTAAGAAAGAATGGATTTGAAGAATTATATTCCTTCGAGATTTATTAGAAATGTCATTGCCCCAAACAGGTGGCAACGGCATTCTTTTTTTTCGGCTAGAATTTAAGAGCAATAAATAGGAGATAATAATGAAGAAGTTTATATGTTTATTTTTGTGTCTCGGTTTTCTGTTCACATTAGCGGGATGTGGTGAAAGTGCTCCTAAATGTGAACATGAACATACCACAACAATCTATGAGATCGATGGCTTAAGCATCAGAAAGCGTGTAACCTGCGATGACTGTGAAAAGGAAATTGAGAAGACGACAGTTAATAAACTGCAATATGTTTATGACAAGGTGCTGGTAGATGAAAGCGGTATTAAGTGTACCTTGAAGAACATAGAGTTAGATGGCTGGAGCACTGTAACACTCAACTTTGAAATAGAAGGTACTTCCGACAGTAAGAGAACCTTCAACGTTGATAAGACCTTCATTGATGGTTATGATACTACCTTATGGGTATATGCCAGTGAACTTGCCAACAATAAGAAGTCTAATGCTTCTGAATGGCTGATGGACCTCAAGGCTGAGGATTTCTTAGCTAATCAGGATCATGAAGTTGAAATGAACTACAGCATCATTAATTCTGACACTTACAGTACACTCTCTGAAAATACCTTTACATTTAACCTCAATGAGTTTACCTCTATTGAAGAGATCAAGCAGTAATGAAAAAGAAGAAAAACATATTTCTGTTACTGGCAGCATTATTTGCGACATTTTATGTCTTTGGAGTTATCGGATATTTCGGTAATGAGGCAGAAACAACGGCCGGCTCAATAGCGCTGTTAATGGTATTGCCTAACATCATCATGTCATTATTAGGCGTTATCTTTGGCTGGATCGCATTCTTTACTTCAAGACATGCCTATGCGCTTGTTTCGGTTGTATTCTATTTAATAGCCTTGATCGTATTTATTATGTATGGTGCATTCCTTGTTCCTTCAATAGTACTAGGCTTCATTGGCTACGAGAAACAGAAAAGAATTAACAAACAATAACTGAGGCGGAGCAATAAAATGCTCTGCTTTTTAGTTTCAAATATGTTTTAATAGTATTGAGGGAATTAGTATGAATTTTTACGACTACATAATCTGGAGAGGAGATATTACCTTTGATAAGTCTCCGTTTAACATCGTTGATAATCTGTTGTTTTCATATGCCGCTTACACTGACTTAAGAGGAGTAATCAAGGAAGGCGAAGCAATGACTGTTCATGATGCAGCCGAGAAATTCTTTGAGACTCATACTGAAGAAGAATGTCTGAAGTCAGGCAGTCTCATTGCACATTCACCGGTTGTCTTAAGAAGAATGGGGGAATCAGCCAGATTCGGTAATCTTTTGATAACTGATTATGTCAGAGACATCAACGAGGAAGAAACCCAGCAGTTCAGTGCCATGCATTTCAACATTGATAAAAAACTTGCATATGTCGCTTTCTGCGGCACCGATGATACCATTGTCGGCTGGAAGGAAGATTTCCAGATGTCATATAAGACTGTAAAGTCTCAGATCTTATCAGCTGAATATCTTAATAAGACAGCTAAGAAAGCTTTCCATACCTATATCATTGGCGGACACTCAAAGGGCGGTAACCTGGCAGTATATGGGGCAATGAAAGCCAATGCACCGGTTCAGAAAAAGATCTTAAGAATATACAGTAAAGATGGCCCTGGCATTTCTGACATTGCCATGGACAGTAAAAAATTTAATCAGATCAGTAACAGGATGATAAAGGTATTGCCTGAGTTCAGCGTATTTGGCATGTTATTTGATAATCACGAACCTAAGATCGTCATAAAAAGCGGCATGAATGGCTTATATGAACATGATGTCGTAGGCTGGCAGGTAAGAGGTACAGACTTTGAGAGGGGTCAGCTGTCTGATGACTGCATGGTCATTCAGGAAGTGCTTAATGAGTTCTTACAGACCATGACCATCAAGGAAAGGGAAGAACTGGTTAATGAAATGTATTCGGTATTTGTGAAAGCCGGCATTGAAAATACCACCGACTTCACTCAGAAGGGCCTGCCGCTTGTTCTTAAGTTCCTCAAGGAAGCTACAAACCTGAATGAAAATGCCAAGGAAGGCGTGGAAAAGCTCTTACAGGTCTTAGGCAAGAACATTTCCGAAAAGGCTGAAGATGCCGTAAAGAAAAAAGTCAGGGACGTAACGGAAAAGTTACCTGACTTCATAAAGAACCCAATTCATAAGAAACTGGAAGAAAACGAAGAAAAAGATGCTGAGTAGGCATCTTTTTACA
>JAFUCG010000108.1 GCA_017459795.1 Erysipelotrichaceae bacterium
TATGGATTTGAATGTCTTCTTCCTTAAAGTCCGGATCTTTCTTTAATTCAGTAATGAAAGAACCAATGAATTCTTCAGCCCCGGTATAAATATCTGCACAGTCAAAGGTAGTAAAGCCTCTTTCCCTTAACAGATAAAAGGCCTTCTTAACATCATCAAAATCCAAAGGTCCGTTAAGACTGTGGCCTAAGGATAATTGCCAACAGCCGTTTAATACTCTTGAGATCTGATAGTTATCAGAGAAAACATATTTTTCTGCCTTCATCTTTTATTCACCCCTTTTCAGAGGTACTACTGTTACCTCATGATGTGAAAATACTCTCTTACCTGTTCTGGTAATACGGAATCTGGCTCCGCAATTAGGATCAGGACAGGCTATTTCAGCGTCCGTATACATCCAGTCATTTTCATCAGTAACTCTTTGCTTAGCCGGTAATAAAGGCAATAGAGCCGCTAAGGCATACATAGAAAAGGAATTTGTTTCTGGAAAGACAAGATTCTCACCTTCTACCAGGAAATAGTCTCCCTCATGGTGTGAACAGACAAAAGGCTTGTCTCCCTTAGCAACTTCCACTTTCAGATCATACAATTCAAATCTGTCATCCATATTGTTGTTCCTTTGTTCAGTGTTCATTTAAAGACATTATATTCCTTCTAATGAAGGAATGCTTTTTACGTGCACACAAAAACAACGATCTTGTCAGTTACAGCACCAGTTGTACACTGTACATGTCTCATATCAATTAATGATGTGTTACAATATTAAAGAATGTTTTATAATGGCATATCAGGGGTACGTATACATATTATGGATAACACTAAGACTATTACATTTAAAAGACTGACGTTCCAATCCCTTCCGGAAATGTGGAGTTTCCAGATCATCACAGCCATTGTCATGTCAATTCCTATATTCATCGTCAAGGAACTCATCGGCATTGTCATTAATTCATCCGGAAGTGCCTTTACCAGTGCCAACTTCATGGATTTCATTCTGAGCTGGCGCTTCCCGGTATTACTTATCTTAGGAATCATACTAATAATCATCTTCATCATCATGGAGATATTTGCTCAGTTATTCTTAACTAATGACATTCTTAAAGGTAACAGAGCAATGGTTAAGGATGAAATAATAAGGAGTCTCAAATCCATTCCATCATTTAAAAACCCAGCCGGAATATTAATCATTCTGTTCATCTTCTTAGCAGTACCTTTATGCGGCATTGGTTTTTCCATAAGTCTGACCAGAACACTTTACATCCCTAATTTCATCATGGATGTCGTAGAGGCAACTCCTTTATACGCTGTTCTTTACTCCATTGTGATACTGGCCCTATTCATCATGGGTTTCAGATACATTTTCAGCCTTCATGCCATACTATTGGATAAACAGACTCCTTCTGATGCCATGAAGACTTCAAAGGGCATCATCCAGAAACACCGTGGCCAGTTCATAAAGGAAATATTAAAGGATTTCATAATCATATTCCTGCTCATTTTCCTTGTCGCACTCATCTTCCGGGCAATACCTGAAAACCTGTTGACTAATGCAGCGACCACTTTACCACAGGGTCAGAAGATCTACCCGGAAATGATCCTTAACAAGACAATAACGGAAACAGATAAGAACATTCTCTTCTACCGTTTCCTGTGTTCATTGACAGTCTTAATGAGTGGTTACTTAATTTCTATTACCACTTTCTTATCAGCTTCATACTTGATGCTTAAGATCACGAAACTGTACAGAGACTATACAGCTGAACCACAAAAGATGTATCCTGAACGTCCTAAGAAATCACGTTACTTCCTTAAGATAACACAGATATTGCTTGTATTTGTTATTGTCATTGTCTTATCTGTCATTATCGCAGTCATATTCAATTCTGAGTTTGACAGAAAAGAGCCTGTAAACATCATTGCTCACAGAGCCGGTGGAACCATGGCTTCTGAAAACTCACTTGAAGGACTGTACGCAGCCATTGAGCATGACTGTTACGGCAGTGAAATAGATGTGCAGAGAACCAAGGACAATTACTACATCATTAACCATGATACTACCTTCAAGCGGCTGACCGGGGTAGATAAAAAGCCAAAGGACATGACCCTTGAAGAAGTCATGGAATTAAGAATAAGTGATACAACAGGTAACGGCAATCTTGTTAAGGTAGCTACCTTTGAGGAAATGCTGGATGTAATAAAGGGCAAGGAAAAACTGTTCATTGAACTAAAGGGAGAAAGTGCAGATCAGAAGACAGCTGATGACCTGATAGCCATTATCAGAGAAAGAAACTGTGAGAATGATGTGGCCTTCATTTCCCTCAACTACAGCATCATCAATTACATCGAAACAAACTACCCTGAATTTGAAACGGGCACCCTCTTCTTCATTGGCGTAGGTGACATCACTCAGCTTAACTGTGACCTACTTATAATGGAAGAAGAGATCGCTACCGATACAAGAATTAATCTGATACATAATGCCGGTAAGAAGGCCGTTGTATGGACCGTTAATACTTCTGAAGGCATGTACCGCTTCCTTGACAGTAAGATCGATGCCATCATAACTGACGAAGTCATTCTCTCTGAGGAAACCCAGGCCAAACTTGATAACCGTAATGACTTACAGGTAATTCAGGACAAATTAGGTGATTTCTGGGATTAATACATATTACCTTATAAACACACAAATCAGAAGCTTTCACTTCTGATTTTTCATATTATCATTTTTTTCTCTTTCCTTACGTTTCTTACGACGCTGTTCACGGTTATTAGCCTCAGAAGCAAATACTTCAACAGCAGCGTCAACCAGCTCATCAGGCCATACTTCTCCACTTGTCATGGTCTCTGCCCATGGGCATAGCTTCTTATAGTCAGAATCCAGAATAACTGTATATGGCGGACCGCAACGGTCATCTACAGCCATGTACAGATGTCTTCCCTGGCAGATCAAACTTGTTGGCCACTCAACATCCGGATCATCGACATGATCATATATTTCCTTGGTTATTTCATACAGATCATGATTTGGCCCGCCACCTATCTCAGCCGTATACAGACCTGTTTCAGGATCATAGCAGCATCGCCAGCCAATCCCTTTTTTAAACTCCATATTATTTCCTCCACAAGTTCTGATTATATATTAACATTTTTAAATGGCGCACTCTATACCAGTTAAAAAGTCCCTTAACAGGAGCTTTCCGTATGACAGATATTTTAAATTAAGATATCCAGTGTACCTTCTTTTTGCCACTTTCTCAGTTTAATAATTGCTACTATGGTAATAATGAACATTATAACACTTGCGATAAGGAACAATACGATGAACTCATCACCACGTTTTAACATGTTGATTGAAAAATCATATACAGCATGAATGAATGACGGAACAACTATTGCCAATATGGTATAGAAGCCGTTTCTCTTATCTTTTCCCAATCCATAGAAATAACCCATGATTACCGCAAATGTAAAGTGGAATGGGGTTAAGGCTCTCATGATTGCCAATATTATATCACCTGAGGCATAGCCAATATCTTCAAACAGCTGGAAGCTGACGCCTACAACCACAAAACACAGTAAGGCATCCATCCAGGTATGGACAACGCCTTCCTTTCTCATGACAATCTTTGCACCAACATACTTGATGACTTCTTCAACAAGGTCAATCAGAATGAATGTTCTGACAAACCTTATCAGTATTGAACTGGAAGTCATGTTGCTTGAAGCATTCCTGATCTGCTCAACAACCTGCTTTGCATTTTCAGCATCTGCCAGTAATTTTAACTGTTCAGGACCAATCTGAATAACCAGATTAATGACTGCTCCAATAAGTTTTATGATACCAGCCAATCCTACAGCGATGGCTCAGGCAATCATAAGCTTCACGAATGTGAACTTTGGAAATGGATTATGTTTTTTAATACGTGTTACCCAGATAAGCAAGGCAACTTATACCAGTATTGATAATAAAGCTCCTAACATATTACACCTCTACATTTTAATATAACGTTAGTATTTTATTACATTTGTCATTAATAGTTAACAGTAATCTAGCAATCACATTTTACGAAATGCCACTATTATTCCATCATATTAATGTCCTAAGTTTTCACAGTTTGTTATATGTAATCAGTCTCTTAAACATCCTATCGGAACAACTAAAACACCATCTTGTCTCTTATATGCATAGTGGTCTGTTCCCGTAAGCACCATTTTGAATGCTGGAGCTTTCATTTTTTCTATATCTATCATTTTCTCCAGTTTGAGAAGATTTGATGCGCCTTCATTAATAAGCCTGTCTCCACCGAGTTTTATTTCTACCAGGCCATATTGACCGTTACGCAAATGAATTACAGCATCACATTCTAATCCCGAACGATCTCTGTAGTGATAAACTAATCCATTTAAAGTATCAGAATACGTACGTAAATCTCTAATACACATTGTTTCAAATAACAAACCAAAAGTATTGAGATCATTTAACAAATCTTTTGGTCCGATTCCTAATGCTGCGGTAGCTATTGCGGAATCACTGAAATATCTGGTGTCTGTTGCTCGCATTGAAACTTTGGAACGTAGATTCGGATTCCAGGCTGGCATATCATCAACAACATAGATCCTTTTCAATGCCTTGAGATATGAAGCAACGGTCTCATCTGTAAACTTTAATTCATTTGTGCTGATATCTTTTGCAATTTCTGTATATGCAATTTGCGTCCCTTGATTTCTTGCATAAGATTTCATGATTCTTCTGGCTCTTTCGGGATCTCTACTCACATTATCAATCCTTGATATGTCTGAATTTACAACTCCATCAAGATAGTCAAATGCTGCATCTAATGCTATATCCTCTTCAAGATCTAATGTATCTGGCCAGCCTCCTCTACACACAAGATATGCTATTTTATCTATATCTAAGGTGTTAATTCCACTAATATCTTGATTCCCTTCGAACAAAGCTTTTAAACTTACATCACCTGTTGATTCTTTTGATTCAAAAAGACTCATATTTCTCA
>JAFUCG010000109.1 GCA_017459795.1 Erysipelotrichaceae bacterium
GTCATTCACTAACCATTCAAGAGTCTTCTTACCTTCACCCTTAAAGTCAAAGTACTTGTTCATCCTATATGGCCATGGTGAAGGTAAGAAGACTCTTGAATGGTTAGTGAATGACTGTCAGAAGTATGTACGAAACAATTATGGTGAAATAGACAATCAATACGTTTGCGGTTACTCATTGGCTGGCATGTTCTCTTTATGGGTATTTTATGAGTGTGAAGCATTTAATGGTGTCGGCAGTTTTTCAGGGTCATTATGGTTTGAGGGCTGGCATGATTACATAGAAACTAAGAAAAAACATGGCTTGATGTATCTTAGTCTTGGTAACCGAGAAAGCAATACCCGTAACCAGGTAATGGCCAGGGTATATGATGAAACAGTTCATCAGTATGAGATTGCTTCAAAAAGCTGTAAATGCATATTTGAACTAAATGAGGGCGGTCACTTTGATAACGTAAATGAGCGCATTGCCAGGGGTGTTAAGTGGCTGATTGTGAATGATATTGACAATGTGCTATAATCTAAAAATAAGTCAGGAGTTGATTTAATGAATAAGCTTGAACAGAAGTATAATGCCGATCGTTCATGGCTGCTTGTAATTACGATATTTACCTTGATTAACATTGTTTTCATTGTAAGTGAAACAGACAGATCATTTTACTTTTCTGCCTTTGTACCAATGATCGCCTCAGCTTTGAGTCATTATTTCTTTGAAGGCACCTTGAAGTTACTTACAGTGGTCTTGTTCTGTGGACTGGTCGTAGTTATTTTTCTGATCAGCTATCTGTTTTCCAAGAAGAACTATTTCTGGATACTTATTTCAGCGGTCTTATATACAGTAGACTTACTGGCAATGATCGTATTCATTGCTTCAATGCAGTATCAGAATTACTGGACACTTGACATCATTCTTCATGTCATTGCCTTATTCTTCCTGTACAGAGGATTCTTTGTAGGTAAGAAGTTATACAGTCATGAAGATAAGTACAATACCGTTCAGAATCTGAAGAAAAGCCGTGACGTAGAATATCTGGTAAAGGAATAATATTGATTGTTCAGGGACTTAAGTCCCTTTTTTGAAAGGTTAGTTTATGCGTAAGACAGTAACAGTAAACGACAAGGGTCGTGAATTCTTAAATAACGGACAGCTATGGATGTACCGCAACAACCTAATATCTGATGTTGAGGGCATTGAAAATGGCGAGATAGTAGACATCATAGGGGAAGATGAGGAGTATGTTGCCACAGGTTTTTATTCTGAGTTTTCTCATATCGTAGTCAGAATACTGACGCATGTTAAAACTCAGGTCATTGATGAAGAATTCTTTAGGAACAGAATCATTTCAGCCATTAAACTCAGAAGTACCGTTGTAAGAAACAGTACTGATAACTGCCGTCTTATCTATGGGGAAGCTGATGGCTTACCTGGTTTGACGGTAGACCGTTACAATGACGTTTTAGTTACCCAAATCAGCTGTTTCGGCATGGAAAAGATCAAGGACATGATCTATGCAATACTGTTAAGAGAAGTAAAAGGTGCCCATTATCTTTATGAGCGCAATGACATCGACATTCGTAAGAAGGAACATCTGGAAATGTATAAGGGCTTCTATACAGAAACTACCGATACTGAAACAGTCATTACAGAAAACGGCATTAAGTTACAGGTCAACTTTGAAGACGGGCAGAAGACAGGTTATTTCCTTGATCAGAAGCATAACCGCTGGCTCATCCAAAAGATGGCATACGGTAAGACTGTCATGGACTGTTTCAGTCATACCGGTGGCTTTGCCTTAAATGCCGCTAAGGGTGGGGCAAAGAAGGTTGTAGCCGTTGATGTATCAAAGACTGCTCTTGATCAGGGACACCGTAACGCTGTATTAAACGGTCTGGAAAACATAATCTCCTTCAAGCAGGCTGATGTATTTGATTATCTTGATACAGCTGTAAGAGGAGAGTTTGACATGATAATCCTGGATCCGCCAGCCTTTACCAAGTCAAGAAGAACAGTTGACCATGCCAATAACGGTTATAAGGAAATCAACCTAAAGGCTATGAAACTGTTGGAAGATGGCGGTTACCTGGTTACCTGTTCATGTTCCCGATTCATGGAAATAGAAAACTTTGAGAAGATGTTAAGAGAAGCGGCTAAGGAAGCTGGTATATATCTGAAACAGATCTCTGTAACTCAGCAGAGTTTTGACCATCCTGTACTATGGACCATGAATGAAACATCATATCTTAAATTCTATATTTTCCAAATCGTCAGAGAATGATTTATAATAATAAAAAAGGAGATCGAATTATAATGGATGAAAAAAGCGAAAAGCTGTTACAGGAAATAGAAGCAGCTACAGACAAGATCAGTGAACATATTGAAGAAGGTACTCAGAAGGCGAAGGAAATCATTCAGCAGAATATCGAAAGCGTTAAGGACAGCAGTGCTGAACTTAAGGAAAAGATCGCTGAAGCCGTTGAGAAGACCAGTGATAAGGTTGACAGCCTTGAGACTTATGTAAAGGATAAGGTATCAAATGGCGATGTTGAACTGACTCTTGAAGGCATGGAAACAATGGAAAATGCCAAAGAGGAATTCAGAAAGAAATATGGTTACAATACCGAAAAGGGCAAGGAAGACCAAAGTGAATTAAAACTTGAAAGTTCTCAGGCCTATGTTGATGCTTATGAACAGACCAAGAAGGAAAGAGAAAAACTGGAAGCAACCAAGATGGATGTAGCTTCAGACATGAAGGAAAAGGCTGAAAAGGCTGCCTCTGAATTAAAGGAAAAGGCAGGTAAGGTCTTGGAAGATGCAAAGGCTTCTAATGCCGGCAAGGCCATCTTAGGTGAAGACGGCAAGTTTGATAAGAGTGACGCTGACAGAATCGGCAAGAGCATCAAGGATACGATTCTTGGTGATGATGGCAAGTTGGATGCCAGTGATGCAACAAGACTGGCCAATGATGCCGTTGATAAGGGCGTTGAATTATTGGATAAGTTAAAGAAGAACATCTTCGGCAAATAAAAAGTAACAGCTAAACTGTTACCTCAATGAAAATGAAAGCTGGTATTAACCAGCTTTTTCTATTTATGCAGTAACGGTGAAACGCGCTTGTAAAGGATCGCGGTTATTAATGAAACCAGAATGCCTTTAATGGTATTAAACAGGGTAACACATACTAATACAAGGGTTAACTGACTTGTAACAAACGGGAATATTTCCTGACCGGCAGCTATGATGGCTTCCAGAGGATAATGTACGATGTTTACATATGCAGGGATAAGGACAAAGTAGTTTAACAGATCACCAGCTAAGACCATGAAAATGGTTCCTGTGATAAGTCCCTTAATGGCAGACTGTCTGCTCTTGTTCTGCTTGTATATGATGCCGGCAGGAACAACGAATGCACAGCCCATTAGGAAGTTAGCCAATTCGCCAATGCCGGCTGTAAAGGTTCCGTTTAATAAGAAGTTAAGCAGAATCTTTACAAACTCAATGCAGCAGGCTTGCCATGGCCCAAGGGCAAAAGCGCCAATGAGAACAGGTACTTCTGAGAAATCAAGCTTGTAGAAACTTGGTGCTACCGGTAAAGGGAAGTCTACCAGCATCAGCACAACGGCAATTGCGGCTAAAATGGCTATTTTAGCAATAGTTTTGATGTCGAATTCTTTTTTCATAGTTTTCCTTTCCGCCTCAAAATAAAAGGAGGCAATACATCAAAACCTCCGGGTATGTTTCAAAAGAAAACACTTCTTTCATCCAGACTTTACTGTCGCCCATGGAATTGCACCATGTCAGCCCTTAGGCTCGTGGGGTATACCACCGATAAGGAATTTCACCTGTCCCTGAAGTTTATAATACTATTATAGTTCCTGTAATATCAGTGTCAATTAATTGGCCTATAGATTAAAATATCTGGCAAAGAAATCATATTCATAATCCATTTCCGGATGCCATTGAACAGCCAGAATGTTGTCTTTTTCAATAGCCTCTATGATACCGTCTGAACTTACCGCCGTACATTTGAAACCTTCAGCCAATCGCTTGATGCATTGATGGTGGTAAGAGTTACTCTCAATGGTTGATTTACCATATATTTCTCTGATTTTACTACTTTCTGAAAGGGTTAATTCATGTCTTGTACCATAATGGCCTTTAATGTCCTGAATTAATGAGCCGCCAAAGACGACATTCATTATTTGAATGCCTGCACAAATGCCTAAAATAGGCTTTTCTGTCTTACTGAAAGTTTCGATGCATAACTTATCAAGGTCATAGGTTTCATAGTCAGTGGAAACCGTGGAAGGGTGTCTTAATTCATGATAGTTATTCGGGTCTACGTCTAGGTAATTACCGGGAATGATCAAGCCGTCACATATTTCGCATATCTCATTTACGCTGTCTTTCGTTAAGACAGGAATGAGAATGAAACCTAGCTTTTCGGCAATGTTCTTGAAATAATCCATGATATAGAATCTTCTGATGACGTCATTGTTTCTTTCGGTTCTAAGATATCTGGTAGTTATCGCTATTTTCTTCATTTTGTCCTTCTTTCTTTTTGATTTGGAAATGGTAGTGTATCTGGGGTAATGATCTGTCCTGGTTATCTTCATCTTCAGCCATTACCGTAGCGCCCATTCTTTCATAGAATTTCTGGGCTTGGTAGTTATATTTGTTGCAGCAGAAACAGAATTCATCATAGCCTTTGAATTCGATGATTCTTTCAGCTAATTCAAACAGTTTCTTACCTAAATGCTGCTTCTGTACTGATTTTAATAAGTTTAACTGGCTTAGTTCCTGACTTATTCCTTCGTATGGCTTTTCAGCTGTGCCACAGCACATGTAACCGCACAGTTCACTGTCTTTCTCTACTACATATAAAGATACTTCCGGGTTCTCTATCTGTCTGTTGAAATAATCTTCATACTTCTTATGATCATAGTTATTGATCTTTTCAGCAGGGTAGATGTTCTTGAAGGTTTCTAACCAGATCTTTAGTTTGACATCTGCCAGCTTACCGGCATCAAATAAGCCTGCCGGTCTGATCAGAGGCCTGCCATTAAAACAGTATTCCAGACATTCAGTGGCTGGTTCTTTTAACTGAGGGTCTTTGCTGGACTTGGTTATAAGTGGCTTTAGCTTGGTCTTATTCTGCTTTGAAAGCCTGATTATTAATGATTCAAGCAGATTTCTTTTCCAGTTTACATCTTCCTGACTAAATACCTTTTTAATCTCGCTTATGATCACATCCTGATGCATTACCAACAGATCAACCGTAAGAGAGAAAAGGGGATGTTCATCATCTTTCAGGTATTCTAAAACATCAGAGGCGATCTTACGAAAGTCAGTGTCTGATAACTCTGACAATCTTATGATGCTCTGATAGTCATATTCATTCTTTGGCAGATATTCTCTTACATTCATATATTCATTCTAACAAAAAGTTCCACGTATTTGTGGAACTTATGCTTAGATCTCCAATAAGTTAAGCAGGGCGTTGGTGTATACCTCAACCTGGGTCTGCAAGCTCTTCAGGGTGACGAATTCATTGTCATCATGAATGTGCCAGTTATATTCCTGGGTATCACAGCCGAACGCTACGATGTTATGCATTGTTCTGGCATAGGTACCGCCACCCATTGTTAATGGCTTTAAGTCAGAACCGGTAACATCATAATAAGCATTAAGCATGGCCTTGATCATTGGATGTTCAAGAGGGAAGAATAACGGGTCCATGCCACCGGCATTGATGATGTATCCTTCGCCGTTTGCCAATAGCTTTTCAACGATTGGCTCATGAGTCATTGTTACAGGGAATCTGATATCTATGGAAGCAGTAATCTTTTCATCAGTCTTGTTAATGACACCGATGTTGAAGGTCAGTCTGCCATATTCATCCTTTAAGTCAACACCGGCTTTTTCACCATAGTAGCCAGTACCGATCTTTTCATGATATGCCGTAACAAATGGGTCGTTGATTCCTGATACATATAAGCCTTCCATTGCATATGAAATGGCGTTAGTACCTTCTTCTGGAGTAGAAGCATGAGCTGCTGTTCCAAAGACGGTTATCTTCCAGGTGCCGTTTTTCTTCAAGGTCATCTTAAGACCGTTATTTGTAAGGTATTCATCGAATACTGTTTCATCAAAGCAGTCAGGCTGAAGTTCCATTTCCACCTTGGCAGCTACCGCATTTCTGGCTGTACCGCCCTTGATGTTAATGATCTTTTCGGTCTTGGCACAGAATGAAGCGCCAATCATGCCTTTTTCACCAAAGACTACAGGGAAGGAACCATCTGGAGTAAAGCCGCAGTCAACATAGCCGTATTTATTAATGTAATACTGTAAGCCTCTTGAGCCGCTTTCTTCGTTACAGCCCATGATGAGTCTGATGCGCTTATTAAGGTTTGGCTTTAATTCGTTGATGATCTTCATGGCCATTAAGCCACAGACAACGCCGCCCTTGTCATCAGAAGTTCCTCTGCCATAGTATTTGCCATCAATGAGGGTCATTTCAAATGGATTGGTCTTCCAGGTATCTGATACAGGAACGACATCCAGGTGACCGACAATACCGATGACTTCATCACCCTGGCCAATTTCAATGTAGCCGGCATAGTTATCAACGTTTACGGCTGTAAAGCCCAGATCTTTGCCTAGCTTTAATGCGTGATTAAGACAGTCAATGTTTGCCTGGCCAAATGGTTCAGCATCATCGCTGTATACGGAAGGGTAGCTTACAAGCTCTCTTAAGTCCTGTAACATTTCTTCCGTATATTCAGTTACTTTCTGTTTGATTATTTCCTTCATGTACACCTCCTAATTTATGATTCCGGTATTAGCCTCATCGTATTCCGTATAGTACTGAGCAATGAGACGCTTACTGTCTTCTATAAGTTTGTCTAACATTTCGTCATATATTGTTGAATACTGTGACAGTTTCTTTAACTGAACACCTTCCTGAATCAATGCGATGATCTCTTCGGAAAGACTCAGTTCTTCAAATATCTCAGCTGTCAGATCACTTAACCAATAACTTTCGGCCTGACGTAAGGAAATCAGGTCTTCCTTCAAAGCTATGAAAGTACCGAGAATGCTGGTTAGTAACATGCTTTCAAAATCCTTACCGCTGTCAAATGATTTAGGTATAACCATTGTTTCTCAACTCCTCTCAATATATTAATTATAACGCAAATAAGCATATGTGCTTAAAGAAAGCTTAAGTTTCAAATGCTTGATATAAAAAAGGTATGAATGTATAATCATTAATGAAAGTTGGGGATTTTTATGAAAACTTTGTTAAAAGGACTTGGCTTAATACTGTTATTTGGCATTTTATATGTTGTAATAATGGTTTTTGCATATGATTACTTATATCCTTACCCAAGAGGAATTCTTGATGAGAGTGAAAGAGCAGCCGGTGCCCTGAACTACCGTATCATTCACAGTACTCACGTTGACAAGGATACCTTACTGTACTTCTCCAGAAGCAATAACGGCGTTGGTGCCAAGTGTCATGTAGGTACTTATGAATCTGACAAGCCGGATCTGATCGCGAATTTCTTCTGTGAAGAAACAAGTTCAGTTTACTTCCCGGTTAACGCATACGGCTATGCAAAGGCAACCGATCCGGATAACACCTGTTATCTGTTTGGTACAACAAGTGATGAAAACACCGTTGCCGTTTCAATTCTGTTCTATAAATACGCTCAGGATGAGTGGCAGGAATATGAAATGATTTATGATAATCATGCCTTCTATTACATAGGATTTGATGATTCATTAGCTGAATGTGAATCAAGAATCTATGGCTATAATGAAGACGGCGGCATTACCTTTGAATGGGCAGGTCAGAGTTTATCTGACGGCGGCTACATTCAAAAAGATCAGGAAAGCTAATAAAGAAAAAACACTGACGATTGTCAGTGTTTTCTTTTTAATGGCAGGGGATAAGTGAATCGAACACTTATCAACGGTTTTGGAGACCGTTGTTTTACCACTAAACTAATCCCCTAATTTACGCAAGAACTATTGTAGCATATAATTCTTGTTTTTGTACACATTTTTACTAAAATAATTTCAGGAGAACGATATTATGGAAAAACTGTTAGAACGCATCGACAAATTTGTTAAGGAAAGAGACTGGGGACAGTTTCAT
Organism: Erysipelotrichaceae bacterium; assembly: GCA_017459795.1. Taxonomy (GTDB): domain Bacteria; phylum Bacillota_I; class Bacilli_A; order Erysipelotrichales; family Erysipelotrichaceae; genus RUG521. Next base: position 8,160 of record JAFUCG010000109.1, read on the forward strand.
ACAAATAACAATCTGGCTAAATCAATAGTGTTGGAAGCCAATGAATTACTGGAGCATTTTCAGTTTTCGGCAAAAGGGGATAATGATGAGCAGGGCTTGAAAGACGAACTGGCTGATGTCATGACCTATTGCTTAATGATGTGCATAGAAAACGGTTATGATCCAATAGAACTCATTAACCTGAAACTGGATAAGAATGCTGCGAAGTATCCGGTTGACAAGGCCAGGGGATCCAATAAGAAATATAACGAACTGTAAAAAAAGAGCCGAAGCTCTTTAATCAACTAAGGTATCAAGGGCGATTTCAATCATGTTGTTAAGCCCTTTTTCTCTTGTCTCAGGAGGTAATTCCTCATCAGGACGATAAAGATTAACGACGATCGTTGAGATCATCATGGCCTTGACATTTTCTTTAGCGGCTACGGTATATAGGCCGGCTCCTTCCTGTTCAGAAGCCAGCAAGCCATATCTTTCCCATTGACGTGAATATTCCGGTTTATTGTCAACATACAAATAGTCATTGCTTAAGGTATTACCGACATATGGTGTAATGCCTTTATCAAGTGCTACGTGGTAACATTTTTCCAGTAATTCAAAATCGGCAGTAGGGGCAAATGTACCTGGTAAGTTATACAGATTGATACCGCTGGTGGTACTGATGGCACTGCTTAAGATAATGTCGCCAACATTTAAAGATTCTCTGATGGCTCCTGAAGTGCCTAAGCGGATAAGTCTTTTGGCCCCATATTCTCTGATCAGCTCAGTGGCATAGATCATAATAGATGGTATGCCCATGCCGGTAGCAAATACAGTAATTCTCTTGCCTTTATAGTAACCGGTATAACCAAACATGTTTCTGATGGTATTTACCAGTACAGGGTTTTCCAGATATGTTTCAGCTATGTATTTAGCTCGTAATGGATCTCCAGGCAACAAGACATCTTCTGCTATTTCGCCTGGTTTTGCGCTTATGTGCATACTCATGATATTTCCTCCATCATCATTAAACTCATTATAGCATTTACCGGTTCAATTCTTCTTGTAAAGTTGAGAATTGTTGTATAATACATAAAACAGAGGTACCAATATGAGAGAATTCAAAGTAATTGACATGCATTGTGATACGATCACCGCAATAGCCAGAGCAAATACCAGCTTTGTTGATAACGATTTACATATTTCATTGAGAAAACTGCAGAAGGGCAACTACATGATGCAGTGCTTTGCCATTTTCATTTATCTGAAGGGCTTAAGTAATCCGTTTGAGAAATGTAACGAATACATGGACCTGTTTGATCAGTTCATGAAGGAAAATGAAAAGGAGATCGCCCAGGTCACAACAGCTAAGGAAATAGTTGAAAATGATGCAAATGGCAAAATCAGTGCCTTGTTAACAATTGAAGAGGGTGGCGTATTAGAAGGTAAACTGGAAAACCTTCAGCATTTCTATGACAGAGGTGTCAGAATGATGACCTTAACCTGGAACTTTGAAAATGAAATTGCTTTCCCTAATTACGTTTACGAAGACGTTCCTAGATGTGATACGGAAAGAGGCTTAAAGCCATTTGGCTTTGAAGTAATAAACAAGATGTGGGATCTTGGCATGATCGTCGATGTTTCTCATCTTAACGATGCAGGAATCTACGACGTATTAAACAATGCCAGAAAGCCAATCGTTGCTTCTCACTCTAATTCAAGAGCCATCTGGAATGTACCACGTAACATGAGCGATGACATGATCAGAAAACTCAAGGCCAATGGCGGCATCATGGGCATGAACTATTGTGATCATTTTGTCAGCGGCAATACTGACAGAAATCAGATCCCGGACATTGTTGAACATGTAAAGCACATCGCAGATATCGCAGGAGTTGAGACAATTGGCTTAGGAGGAGACTTTGACGGTATCTCTACGCCGATAGGCATGAGTGACTGTACTAAGACTCATGACTTATATGCGGCCTTAAAGGAAGCAGGCTTCTCACAGAATGACATCGATAAGATGTTCTATAAGAATTTCCTGAGAGTATTGGAGGCTAATGAAGTTAAGTAGTTATGCGTGTATTGGCAATAGATTTTGAAACGGCAAACGGCAGTTTTGCCAGCGCCTGTTCCATTGGATACGGTCTGATGGATGGCGGGGAAATATTACGCAGTGATGAGATATTAATAAAACCTCACCCAAGTGTGAACTACTTTAGTCACGGCAACATTAACATTCATGGCATTACGCCGGACATGGTTAAGTTTGCCGATGACTGGCCGATGGTATTCTGGCAGATAAAGGATCTCTTCAAGGACAGTATTGTTGTGGCTCACAATGCCCGTTTTGACATTTCGGTTTTAAAGGCAATCAATGAATTATATGACATCTATATGGATGATTTTCTGTTTGTGGACACAGTCAACATCTCCAGAGTAATACATCCTCAGTTAGTCAATCACAGGCTAAATACCGTATGTGAATATCTTGGTTATAATCTGAATCATCACCATGCCGGCAGTGATGCCTTGGGATGTCTGGCAATCGTACAGGATGCCTTTGAAACATTTGATACATATGACATTGAAAAACTACTGGATGTCATGTGCATGCGTTCTTATCACTATAGCAAATAATGTAACTTCTTTCAGGTTTATTTTCACAAAATGTAAATAATGCCTTGTTTGAAGAAGTTTTATGGAATATAATTATTAAATACAGACGAGGTGTTTTTTTTATATGGAATTCGAAAATAATGCATATTTCTGGCAGAAGCTGGATACTTTATATCTCTCCAGTGACTTAGTACTGGATAAGCCAAAAGGAACAGTTCATAAGAGATTCAGTAATCTTGTATATCCTGTTGACTATGGCTATTTTAGAGAAGTCACAGATACAGACGTAGAACACATCAGAGTGTTCAAGGGATCTTTGAAGTCCACCAGTGTTGAAGCCATTGTTGTATGCGTCGACATATTGAAAAAGGATATTGAAGTTAAGCTGTTAGTTGGTTGCAGTCCTGAAGAAGAATTGAGCATTCTCGAATTTCTGAATCAGACTGACTTCCAGAAAGCGGTTGTTTTAAGAAGGGGTTCAGGTTTGCCTGATTGGGCGATGAGCGTTTAATCATCGCTTTTTTTTACTTGTATGAGACTTGAAATTAAAAAGATCGGTATAAACGGAGAAGGAATTGGCTATTTCAAGCGCATGCCTGTTTTCATTAACGGGTGTTTTCCTGGTGAGATCGTAGAGTGTGAATTAACGGAAAAAGGGAAGTACTTTACCGGCAGCTTAAAGAAGATCATTAAGAAGAGTAACAGAAGAGTAAAGCCATTATGTCCTTATCAGAACAGCTGTGGGGGCTGTGCCTTAATGCCTTTAAAGTACTCTGAACAGCTGTTTTATAAGAAACAGCTGGTTGAAGAAGCATTGTTGAAGTATGCAGGCTATAAGGGCCAGTTAGAAAAGACGGTAGGGTGTA
>JAFUCG010000110.1 GCA_017459795.1 Erysipelotrichaceae bacterium
ACCCGAGTTCTAAGGCAACAGACCAAATTGATTCACCATCACAAAGCACTCTTTTTATCGCTGCTTCCTTATACTCTGGTGGGTAACACTTATTCTTACCGTGTCTAACGACCTCCTCACCGTGTATCTCAATCAGTCTTACCATGTACTTTACAATAGAGATATTTACTCTATATTCTTTCGCTAACTGCCCTGGTGATTTCTCTCTATTATTCCATTTGTGGTACATTTCTATTTTTTCTTCATAACTCAATTTCATAAAGAAAACCCCTCCATTAGGTTTTGTCCTAATTTCGGGGTTCACTTCATCAAAAGTGACTTTTCTTTTACTTAAAATCTATCTCGGCCATGATTGGATAATGGTCTGACAGATATCTGCCGTTTATCCTTTCCTTAACTATCTTTGCCTTAGTGCCCTTTAAGCCCTGACTGACAAACATGTGATCTATCGGTAACTTGCGGACTGACTTCTTGCCATTGGCATGGATGGTGTTTTCCGTCAAGTCAGAAGTCAGGCTCTCATATTTAAGAGCTATCATCTTATAGCTTAAATGTGTCTTCATCGCATTCATGTCACCGGTTAAGATGCAGTTAGTTCCCTTTTCCATGTACTTGAGAAGTACATTTACCTGTTTCCTTCTGATTCTTTCAAATATCCAGTCCAGATGAGTGTTGTAGAAGTTAACTTCCTTACCATTCACAATGAATTTAACATGGGTAACGATTCGTGGAAAACTGGCAAACCGGAACTTTGAAGCTGGCTTATCTGTTGTATCTGACAGCCAGATGGTTTCATTACTGATCACTTCATATTTCTTCTTAACCAATACCGGACAGGCTTCAGAAGTAAACTTATCAGTTACGTCTCTTGGTTTACCAAATACCTGATAGTCCTGTAACAGTTCTCCTAATTTCCTTAAGGTACCGGGACAGACTTCCTGTAAACCAATGACATCGGCGTCTTGAGTTTCGATGAACTTAACAAGATCATTAACCTTTTCATCCTGTTTTTCAGAAGTCTGAATGTTAAAACTGATTACCTTCATTTTAAGTCCTCCAATATGGTGTTCCAGCTTTCCCTGAGTTTAGCATAATTACAAGCCGCATTAGCCGGGCTTGTAGAAGGAAGCTTAATGCCTTCAGCACCTGTTTCATTTCTTAAGTATTTCTGATATAAGTCATAGGCTTTGTTGCCATTCAGATATATCCTTCTTATGTTTGTCTTTCTGATTAAACCGGCAACATCATTGACCTTTACATCTTCTATTGAACTGTCTGAAGAACCTATTATCTTACAGCTTTCAATTACATACCATAGAGCAACGTGATTTCTTAGCAACATGTCTTTCTTTTCTTCAATTGTCATTGGCATTTCTTCATTAAGAAGATCAGAAACAAGCTTCCAAAAACGGTTCTGCTTATGGCCATAGTAGAATGCCTGCTGCCTGCTTTTGACCGAAGGAAAAGAACCCAGAATCAATATTCTGGAGTCATTGTCATATAAAGGTCCAAATTCATGATTTACCTTAATTCTGTTCATGATTCTGCAATGCTTTATTACGGAAGTAAATAATCAGATTTATGATGAGTGAAATAAGATTAAGAATGTAGAACATTAATACATACCACTTGCTGGAGATCTCAGCCATGTAGCTTGCGTTTGTAAGCTTTGAAGAAATGCCGGCAATGTAGCCAATGAATATCAGACATAGGAATAGTAAGCTAGTTCCCTTTGTGCTTCTTGCCTTATAGGCCTTTACGGCATTGATTGGCCATGATGCGCCAAAACATATCAACATGATGATTTCCAGTATTTCACTCATAATCTTAATCTCCTTTTAACCATTGACTATTCTACCATTAAAGACAAATTGTTTAAACCAAATGTAAATGAAAATGCCTGCGTGTGCTATAATACGTCAAGGGAGATGATTATAATGAGAGAATTCATACTTAATTATGGAAAATATATCACCTATGGCTTAGCCGCTTTTGACTTGTTAATGACATTAGCCATTTTGGCTACCGGACGTAAGGAAACAAAGTCTCTGGCCTTAATAATGGGCATAGTTGGCTTAGGTCTGGTTTATGATTGCGTAGTTGTCGCAATTGGCTCTCTCTTAAAAGGCAGCGACTTATTAGTGATTTTAAGTAAGGGACGCTACATCTTACATGGCATCATGGTACCGTTAATGTTCCCTATCAGCTTATATGCCTTACAGCCTACTAAGCAAGGTAAGATCATGACCTGGATCATTACCCTGTTCTTATTAGGCGGCGGTATTGCAGCCGGTATCTTTACTCAGCTTGAATCAGTTGAAATTGCCGGCTTATTCCGTTATACCGCTTCAAGTGCCACACCTAAGTGGGCTTCAATCTTAGACAGAATAATGACCGTTGGCGGTGTAATAATTCTTATAGGCGCAGGTGTAATTGTCTTGAAGCAACAGAAGAACATTGCCCTGTTATTATCAGGCGTATTCATGCTGGTATTCAGTGCCTTGGCTCCAATTACCGGAAACCTTGATTTAAACTTCCTGATTGGTATGGTTGGAGAAGCTCTAATGTTATTATTCTTCATGCTTCATGTTAAGACTGTAAAGATTGAACAGTAAGGATGACACATAAAATGAAAATCAAGGAAGGATACATTGATTATCTGGGCTATAAGACCTATTACCGCATTGTTAATCCTAATGGTAAGAAAACACCGTTAGTTCTCTTGCATGGCGGTCCTGGCTCTACTCATAACAGTCATGAACTGTTTGACCCATTAGCCTATGAAGATGACAGACCGTTAGTCATGTATGATCAGATTGGCTGCGGCAAAAGCAGTGTTGAAGGTTCACATAAGGAATTATGGTGCAAGGAAACCTGGGCTAACGAATTAATAAACTTAAGAGAAAAGCTTAACCTTAAAGAAATACATTTGTTAGGTCATTCCTGGGGTGGCATGTTGGCAATCATTTACCTTTGTGACTATGCACCAGAAGGAGTTAAGAGCGTTACCTTATCAAGTACCCTTTCCAGCGCCTCATTATGGCGTCAGGAAACTCACAGACTGATTAACCTGTTAGACACAAGAGTAAAGAATACGTTATTTAAGGCAGAGGCTGAAAATGACTTTGACAGTTCTAAGGCCAAAAAAGCCGTTAACTATTACTATCATAAGTATGTCTTTGGACCGTTTAAGAAAAATGAAGTACCGGAATGTCTGACCAGAAAGAAACCTTCCAGCAAGGAAACCTATGAAACAAGCTGGGGCAAGAGTGAGTTTGATCCAACCGGTACATTAAGAGATTACGAATATACGGATAAGTTAAAGAACATCAAATGTCCCGTAATGCTATGCAGCGGTGTAAATGATGAATCTACACCTTTGCAGAACAAGATCATGTATGAAAACATTACTACAAATAAAAAATGGCACCTGTATCCAAACAGCCGCCATATGACTTACTTTGAAGATAATGAATCCTACATGAAAAACCTTAAGGAATTCCTTAAAGAAAACGAATAGTCGGTTAATACCGACTATTTTTCTATTACATCAATTATTTCACCGACAAACATGTAGTGAGGATGCCAGTCCTTATAGATGCCGTTATTGATCTTATCAGCCAAGCCTTCCCGTTCGAATTCGCCCTGATAAAGCTTACGGCAGACAAATGTCAAAGTTGCTTCTTGATAGTAAACGCCATTTTCCAGGGCAACAGGATGTAACTTAGTTAAGGCAATCTTATCGCCATCCCTGCCTGATTTGGTTCCTAAGACCCTTAAGTCAGGCATGTATTCCTCAGGAAAGAAGCTTACTGTAAAGTAATCCTTTTCCATGCAGTATTTCCAGGTATAGCGGTCCGGGTTAATGTAGATGGTAACGATATTTGTTCCCCTGTCCCAGATATTGCCTAAGCTGCCCCAGCCAATGGTGCAGCAGTTATAGTCATCAATGTTTCCGGCAGTAGCCAAGCCCTTCTGCTTGGAAAACATTTCAAAAACCTTATACGCTTTCTCATTATATTCCATGTTGATTCCTCCACTTAAATCTTAACAAATTGATTAATTACCTTTCCAATGAAAAACTCAGGAAATTCCTGAGTTTATTTCATTAGTTATCAGCTCTGTTGAAGTTGTTCTTCATGTTCTTGGAAGCCTGTAACAGAACATTATTCAAACATCTGATGGTTTCCTTCTTAGCCATTTCACAGATCTTTTCGTTGGCTTCTTCAGTTAATGAGAAGTCCTTATTGGCAATCATCTTGGCATCATATTCATTGATTAGCTGATGACCTTGAGAAGCAACGGCACTCTGATATCTTTCTACTAACTGAATGCATGAGCCAAAGTTTGGATCAACTAAGGCACCAATCAATCTTGAACCCCAGTAGAAGTTTTCAGTTGAAACATCTGTAGATACTTCACTTAAGTACTTAGGAGTCTTTTTAACCATTGTGTAAACAGGCATAACGGTATTGAAGGCATTGGAGCCGAAGCAGACCCATTCAACACCCTTTAAGGCTTCAGGCATGTAACCTCTGATCTGTAAGACAGCCATGGTTCCGGTTCTGGCAATGCCAATGGTACGATACATGCTCTTTTCCATGTAGTTAACACCGCTGTATGGGTTATATGGTGTTCCCTGATAGTAAGATGACAGGATGTATTTTACATCTTCAACCGTGATCTTCTTTTCAGGAACAAATGACCAAGGAATGTTGTCACTTTCCGGTGTGAAGTCAGCGTTAGGGCCATCCCACTTATAGGTTGTAGGGTTAAAGTAACGGCCCATGAACCAGGCTCTTGGTGTGTTATAGACATGGTCTGAATCTGAATGAGAACCAAAAACATTACGTGGATTGAAGTTACCGTCCTGATTTAAATCCAGATGATTCTTCTTAACGAATTCCTTTAAGTCAGCTGAACACATATATTCTTTCTGCTTGCCATAGGCATCGTTGAAGTCAAACTTATCGATACCTAACTGGTTAGGCATGATGACATATTCTTCATCCTTAACTCTTCTGGCCATCCAATGATGTCCACCAATTGTTTCTAACCACCAGATCTCATCTTCATCACTGAAGGCAATGCCATTGGCTTCATAGGTACCGTATTTTTCCAATAACTCACCTAAGCGAACGACACCTTCCTTAGCGCTTCTGATGTATGGCAATACCAGTACAACCAGATCTTCTTCACCGATTCCACCAGGAATGTCCTTTTCTCCTCTCTTGGTAGCTTTCTGATATCTTACGTATGGATCAGCTCCTACAACGATTGGATTTGATGTAATTGTTTCAGTTGCGGTCATGGCAACATTGGCTTCATTGATGCCGTTCGCTGCCCAGATGCCTCTGTTAGAACCGACTGTAGGTGTTGATGTATAACGTAATGGATTGTCTGGCAAATCAATTTCCAGATGTCCGATGACACTTTTATACTTTCTTGGCTGTTTGTCTGGTTCGACAACAATGAGTTTCTTTACATCATAGAAACCGTCATCATTTCTGGCGATCATTGTTGAACCGTCATAGCTGGCTTTCTTACCTACTAATATTGTTGTACATGGCATATATATCCCTCCATTCCATGATTAGTTACGTCTAACTTATCATTAATTCTATTCTTCTCAATAAATAATTCAATCGAAATAACCGATTATTTAACTAATGTTCTGATTCTGATGACACCCTTTATATCATTGATGGTGTTAATTTCATCTTCATTGTCAGTGTCTATTACGGTATAGAATATACCATTCTTTTCCAGACTGGTAATATCTACATCTTTAAGATTTAGCTCATTAATCTGACTCAAGAGCTCAGTTTTACTGATAAGACATATTCTATATTCCCTGTCCATCTTCTTAGCGAATGCCGGCAAGTTAACAGTGTTAATGGTAATGCCTTCTTCAAGGTAATTTCTAAGGTTATTTGCGGCCATTATGGCACAGTTTTCTTCGGCTTCATAAGTTGAAGCACCAAGATGTGGCAAGCCAATGAAATTTCTTAAGCCAATTAAGTTCTTGGTAGGAAAATCCGTTACATAACAGGCTATTCTTGAATTGCTTAGAGCATCTCTAATGTCGTTTTCATTGACCAATTCACCTCTGGCAAAGTTAAGAATGAGGACATTTTCCTTCATCTTGTTAATGGCATCAGCATTAATGAAGTTTCTGGTTGATTCTGTTAATGGTATATGCAAGGTTATGTAATCACTGTTGGTATATACTTCATTAAGGTCACTAGTTAATTGAATATTATCATTTAATGTTTCTCTTAGTTCTGGCTTTAAGGTACGGTTATAACCTATGACCTTCATACCCAAGCCATTTAAGGCATTAGCTACTTCAATGCCAATGTTTCCCATACCAATGACACCTACAGTCTTGCCTTTGATCTCATGACCGGTATAATTCTTCTTACTGTTTTCTATTCTTGTCTGTAAGTCATTTTCTTCCGCAACCCACTCAAGCCACTGACTGGCTTCGAGTACCTTACGACTGGCCAGTAACAGGCCACAGATGACTAATTCCTTAACCGCATTACTGTTGGCTCCAGGCGTATTGAATACCGCAATGCCCCTTTCAGTGCATTTGGCAACAGGGATGTTATTAACACCTATTCCTGCTCTGGAAACTACCTGTAATGATTCTGGTAATTCAGATTCAGTTAATTCATGACTTCTTAAAATGATACCATTTGGATCCTCTGTTTTATCTGAAACTTCATATCCTTCCCTGAGCAGTTTTAAGCCTTCAGGAGCGATCTTGTTATATGTTCTGATATTCATTCCTGCATGCCTCAATTCTTTCTGTAGCTTCCTTTATGTAATTACCAACGTATTCTGGTTCATGAGCATCACTGGCAGTAATGATTGGTACCTCATTTTCTACAAATACTCTTAATAATTCATGACTTAAGCCAATGTCCTTATGACCATAACGGTAATGACAGCCAGTATTACATTCTGCCAGCATTCCCTTCTCCTTTATCTTTTGAGCCAGTTTTTCATATGTAGGTTTCAAGTCATATTCCGGATATATGTTAAAAAGCTTAATGGTATCTGGATGAGCAATTCTGTTAAACAGTCCTGTATCAACGCATTTCATGACATATTCATAATAATCATGATAGATCTGATCAGCACTTACCCTGTTCCACAGTAATTCCCTGGAAAAAGGCAAATCATATAAGATGTGATTAATTGAATGGACTGCCCCACTCAGGAAGTCAAAGTGATATCTGCTTAATAATTCCCTTAACATGTCTTCAGTATCTGGGGTATAACATACCTCAAGGCCAAACTTAACCTTAACAGGAAGATGTTTCTGCTTCATTTTGTCGATAAGTTCCAGATACTCATCAATTGAATTACATAAGTTATACTGACCATCAAGCCATTCTTCCTGTGGCTTGTATTTCCTTAAATGGTCGTAGCAGCATCTGAATTCAATGAAACGATGGGTATGATCAAGAATATTTATTTCATCTATTCCCTTTTTAACTGCCTCTTCGACAAATCTCATTACATATTCTTCACTTAAATCACCGTGTTCAAGATGCATGTGACCGTCTACCAGATATGGCTTATTTAAACTCTTTTCGTATTGCATAAAGCTACCTCGCTTCATAATTATAGCATTTTGTGAATTATCTAATTACATTAACTAACGTTATGTTATAATTAAGTTAGATAAAAAAGTACAAATAATAAGTACGGGAAAGGAAAACATTTTTATGTTGCATGAAGTGAAGTTTACCTCATTTAATGAGCGTGACCAGGTTTTCGGTTGGATCTATGTACCGGCATGTGAACCTTTAGGCATAATCCAGTTGATCCATGGCTTTGGTGAACACTCCAGACGTTATCTACATATGATCACTTCTTTCATGGAAGCCGGCTACATTGTCGCCGCTGATGACCACGTTGGTCATGGTAAGACAGCCCTGGAAAACAACAGCTGGGGCGATTGGGGTGACAAGGGCTTTACCACCATGATGGAAGATGAAAAGAAACTCCATGACCTCGTAGTTGAAAAGTATCCTGGCCTGCCGTATTTCATGTTTGGCCATTCAATGGGTTCATTCATTACCAGACAGTACATGGCAAAATATGGCGATGATCTGACAGGCGCTACAATATGCGGAACTACCGGTGTATGGCCAAATCTTGACAAAAACATTGCTCATGTCAAAAAGCTGGTAGACGAAGGCAAAGGCAATGAATCAGACGGCACCTTAGGTGCTGAATTCATGGGCTGGATGTTTGCCAGATGCATTGAAGGAGTCAAGTTGGGAAATGAATGGATCTGTGATGACCCATATGTTCAGAAAGACCACGCTGAAGACCCATTTGATGCCTTCACAAAACCAACCAGTAACAGAGCATGGCTGTATTTCTTACAGATGATCGAAGACATTACGGGAACACAGTGGGCTGAAAAGGTACCTAAAGGCTTGCCGATTTATAATATCGCTGGCGACCAAGACCCTGTTGGCCAGTATGGTACTGGTGTATATCAGTGCACCAACTGGTTAACTGATACAGGACACGCGGTAATGACCAGGTTATACCCGGAATACCGTCATGAAATTCATAATTACTTTGACTTAAAGGAAGATGTAGAAGCCGGTATCATCATGTTCTTTGATACCTGCACAGACATTGAGTAAGATTCAGGATACCTCCTGTCTATAATAATACAAGCCGTAAGGCGGAAAGAGATGGCGCCGTAACCATCTCTTTCTTTTTTGCATATAAAAAGACGCTTAAGCGTCTATAGTTTTATGGTAAGTACATTCATGCCTAATAGGTACTGATAGTCAATATCCTTGAACATCCTGTAAATCATCTTAATGCCGATGTTCTTGGTGACATCATCATTTTCAGACATTCTGATTCTTTCCTCTGGATTAAACGGTATACAGTCATCCTTGATTCTCAAAATGATCTGATCATCCTTATGAGAGAAACGGACGTTGATTGAATGTTTCTTCTTATCTTTAGTAAAGCCATGTTCAACAATATTGCCGGCCATTTCTTCCAATGCCAAGCCACAGAAGAATGCCCTTCTGTCATCAATGCCCTTCTCCTTACAGAAATCAATGATTCGCTGAGACAAGTTAACAACTTCATCTATACTGTTGACACTGATGTCAATTCTGTTTTCATACGGTACGCCAAAGTTATCATCAATGACCATCAGCTCATCGATGTTTTTTGGGAAATACCTGTTCTTAAAGCATGAATAACCGACAATGAATAAGGTTGTAATAATGCCGTTAATGACATTGGCCATGCAGACACCGTTTACCTTAAAGGTACTGGTTAATAACAGTGAGAATAACGCAACATCCAGAACACCGTCGAGCAATGACAGAATGTTTACGAATGCCTTCTTTTCACTGGCCTGGCCATAGGCGGTAAAGTGCATGCAGATGATGCTGAATGGCATGCATAACGGTAATATTCTCAAAGCCTCGGCAGTTAACGAGAATACTTCTGAAGCCGTATCCTGGAAGAATATTGAAGTAAGTAACGGTGCCCCAATTATTAACAAGGCATCGATCATGCAGATCATCGGTATGTAATAAGTAAACATTACTCTCATGATATCGGTTAAGGTCTGTCTGTCTTCTTCACCCATGCTGACGCTTATTAATAAACGGGAAACTGCCATCATGCCGGCCGGTATTGCCCAGAATACCATTAACAGGTTATTAGCTGCCGCAAAGGCTGATAAGCCAACTGAACCGACATGGATCTCCAATAACTTGTTGACGATAAGACCTCTGATGGTCATGTATATGTTCCCTGCAGCTCCCGGGAAACCTGTAGTAACAATTGAAATAGCCTCCTTGAAGTTTATGCCCTTAAAGCTGAATTTGAAGTTGGATTTCTTACTGACAAAATGTTGAGCTTCCACCAAGAAGAATGACCACATACCTAATGAAGTGGCCAGTGCCAGACCAAACTCCTGCATTTTCATTACATTAACAAACAGAAAATTAAGAACAACATTAACTACGATATAAGTTATCGAAGCAATCATGGTTCTCTTACTGTTGTTTTCCATGGTCAGAAATGCCGGTAGCTGATTAGCCAAGATCATTGGCAATATCCCAATGGACATGCCCAATAAGAAACGGCTGAATATTGGTTTCAAGGTAGGATCATTGGTAAAGAAACCTGTTAAGCCGGTAACTCCCATGAATACAAAAGCAATGGTAAAGAATGCACCGATGCAGAAAGTGATGAACATGTTAAGAGAGAATACTTCTTTAACCTTCCCTATCTGATTCTGGCCCAGATACTTGCCGCTTATGACCGCTGTACCGCCAACCATCATGGCACTTAAGGCACCAAGCAACATGTCAGCCGGGCCATATAAGCCAACGGCACTCATGGCATCTACACCAATGAAGTTACTGGCAAAGAAACTGGAAACGATGTTATTTACCGAATCGACCACAGCTAAAAGGATCTGTATCGGTAACAGTCTGAACATCAGTTTTCTTATCATTTCCAGGTTTTTACGCTTCATTGACATACCCCACAACTCTTCCTAATAATTATACATTCTTTACTGGACTTAATGAAACAAAAATTCGATAATATAAATCAAGTCCCAAATTGAAGAAACATGGAGAATCCTACGTTCCGCATGGCAAGCCATGACGAAAAATGGAGAAATTCTCCATGTTTTATTTTTCTGGTGTATAATTCACTTAGAAGCGGTA
>JAFUCG010000111.1 GCA_017459795.1 Erysipelotrichaceae bacterium
TAGAATGCTTCAGTAGCTGAGGCCTTAGTGGACTTAATGTTTTCACTTATGAAGGTCTTAACTCTTTCCTTCTGACCATCACCAAATGGAAAGATCTTTCTTTCATAATTAGCTGAATCCTGTTTAGCCTGTGATTTAGTTTTAAAACTGAATAAGTCAGACAGTCCCATGTTTCTTTCCTCCATTGCTTAATAAGATTATTATAACCTGTGTTAAAAGACATATTATCGCAAATGCCGCAAATACCTTTCCATAGCCGTTCAAGACATCTGAGAGATAACCAATGAGGTAACCGCTCATGCTGCCAATTAAGGTTCCATAGCCGCTGAGTTTTCCTGTAACACTGTCATATCTGTCAATAAACAGTTCTCTGGCCACAAATGATGGAATGATGGCACTTAATGAAAAAGTCATTCCAACAAGTCCAGCACACAGATTGATCATGTTGCCGCTTGCCAAACCTGCCAAAGCCAGGGCAATCAGTAATATTGTAAGGGAAATGGTTTTATAAGTACCTATCTTATCCTTTAAATAACCAATGGCTACCTTACCTGATGTATTGCCTACCATGCAGGCCGTATTAAGTAATGCTCCCTGAGTTATTGATAAACCGATCTGACTGGCAAATAAGGAAAACTGGAAAGTCAGCTGTTGGGTCGCCATGACAACGATCATAAGAATTATTGCCAGAACAAGTGACAAGTTTGTTCCATTATTACCGCCGGAAGCTGCGTTAACGGAACCTCTTGTTCCATACATTTCTTCCTCACTGTCCGGCTTAAGCTTACAGAAGCCATATACGGCTATTTCATCGATTATGAGTGTAATCATACCCGTAATGACAATGGCCATTCTCCAGCCGTTATTACCGATTATAAGTGAGACTAACGGTGAATATATTGCCCCCATTATGCCGCTTGCCGCCAAGGCCATTCCTAAGAAGAAACCCTGACGCTCTTTAAACCAGTTATTGACCATAATGGTTGAAGGAATCGTTATTAAACATCCTGATACAAAACCAATGATTACTGAAACGATCAGAAACTGAGTCAGATTAGTAAATAAGGCCTGTAAGCAGAATAAGCCACCCTGTAATAATGAGGCAATGGCTAATGTTCTCTTAAAGCCAAGTTTATTATAAAGACGGTTTGCCATCAACATGCCCAAGGACATGAAAATCATGCGGACTGTTGTTATTAATGAAGCATCCGCATTGCTTAAGGCTAATTCACTTGCTAGGGAGGCATAAAAAACCGTATAGCAGTTTAATATGATACCTGTGGCCCCGGCCTGCAATAAAACACAGCCTAACCAGACCCTCAGAGCTTTATGTTTATTCATATATGTTATTTATGTAATTATCCAAAAATGATGAAAGAACGATTGTGGCAACTCCTTCAGCCATTGGGCTGGTAGAAGTTACATCGATCATTATGTTGAAATCCTCATCCTTGAATGATGGATATGAGCTGATTTCCTTTTTCAACTGGTCATAATACTCATTTAAGTATGGAGCGATACGGCCCGCAATGACGATGTCGGCGTCAAAGGCAAGCTTGACAGTTGCCAGACCTCTGGCCATGTAATTGATGTATTCCTGCCATCTGTTTGCGGCATCCTGGTCACCTGCTTTGAGTTTTTCAAAGAACCCCGGTAAATCAGGATCTTCCTGACCGGTAAGTTCTGATACGGCACAATAGTTAGACCAGGTGTCATTATTGCCGTAGAAGCACTGCTTATGTCTGTTATCGAGAACAAAGTGACCGAATGCACCTGCTTCCCCATTTTTGCCCCTGTAGATCTTATTGTCGTTAACGAAAGATCCGGCAACACCATTGTTTGTAACAACGATGCAGACACAGTCCTTGATGTCATGATTACGCCATGTAATGCCATAGCCGGCCGCATTAGGACCGTATTCAACTGTAATAGGCAGTTTGAAGTAACGCTGAATGTCAGAAATGGCAACGTTCTTTAAGCCAAAGACAGTTGCACGGACGATCTTCTGACCATCTAATGATATTTCTCCAGGAAACGCAATGCCAATACCAATGACCTTGTCTCTGGAAACATTCTTTTTGATTTCCTTTTCGGCATACTTACTGACCTGTGACCAGTAAGCAGCTTCATGTTTGAAAGCCAGACGGTAAACATTACCGGCTACGACTTCACCCTTTAAATTTAAGATGCGTATGTCAACGTGGTTCATTCTGATTTCAATGCCTACGGCGTAACAGAAACCATAATTGAAGGCGATCAGACGAGGCTTTCTGCCGCCAGAACTTGCCAGTTCTTCACCCTCAATGAAAACACCTACCTTGCGGAAATACTGCAGGCAGGCTGAAACAGTCGGACCGCTTAATCCGCTTCTGTCTCTGATTTCATTCTGCAGAAGACTTCCCTCTTTATAAACGAGTTCGAAAATGTTCTGCATGTTAATAGTTTTTAAGGATATTTTCTGATTTTCTGACATACACTTATATTTTACTTTATTTAAATTATTATTTCCAATTTTATAAAACCAGATGGTGGCTTTCCACCATCTGATTCACTTTCTAGAGTTTAGTGTCCCACAGACCGGCGAATGGATCTACAGGACTTACGCCCTTGAACTCACTTCTGCCCATCAGTTTTTCAACTACGGCTTCGACATGATCATCATTAGATGTATAGGCATTAATGTAATTACGTACCATCGGAACATCTACCAGGTGATATGGATTTGAGAATGAAATGAACAGATATGGTAAGTCAAAGACATACTTTGGTGAACTTTCGCCTAAGAAGTCATCCCAGGTAATGCGGATGGTCGTCTGATTAGATCCTACCTTCATGTTTGCGAAGTAGATCACCAGATCTGTATCCTTCTTGAAGTCAGCTAAGGAATAGCCAACATCAGGATACTTGCCATCCTTGAAGTATGAAACCTCAAAGCCTTCCTTTTCCAATAATGTCTTGAAGTGTTCTACTTCCGGAAGAATGCCGCTTTCAGGCAGTCTTTCATTGGTGATCTGGATCAGTTTGATCTTCTTGATCTTCTGGTTATTCAAAGGAATGATGTTATCCTTGTTCTTTACCAGCGTAACTGACTTATCGGCAACAGTCTTGGCAACCTGCTTATGATCTTCACTGTTAATGACAGCCATTCTTTCCTTAGAAGGAACAGCCGGCTTCTTATGCAGATTGATCATGGCCTTTAAGCCTAAAATTCTCTTTACGGCATCATTCAGTCTTTCATGAGACAGTAAGCCGTTTTCCAAACCATCTAACATGTACTGGACATCTTCCTTCTGATCAATGGTGAATAAGAAGACATCAGCGCCTCTTTCAATGCAGCTAGGAACAGCTTCTGAACGTTTCATGCTGCAGGTAAAGCCTACCATCTGAGTTGCATCAGTAACAATTACACCGTTAAAGCCCATCTTTTCTCTTAAGACACCGGTCAGTAATTCTTCTGATAAAGAAGCTGGCATGATGTCTTCATCCTCAATACCAGGATTAATTGATCTGGTTAAGGCAGGCTGACGGATGTGAGAAGCCATGACACATGGTGCACCATAGTCGATCAGACTCTTATATAAGTAACCATAGGTCTGATACCATTCTTCAGCACTTAAGGAGTTGATTGAACTCATCAGATGCTGGTCACGGTAGTCAACGCCATCGCCTGGGAAATGCTTGATCGTAGAAACGAATTCATTGTCCTTACAGGCATCTAAATATGGCTTTGACAAGCGTAAGATATGTTCTACATCAGAACCGAATGTTCTGACATTAGTGATCGGGTTTTCAGGGTTTCTGTCAATGTCAATGATTGGCTCAAAGGTCCAGTTGACACCACAGGCCCCACCTTCTTCAGTTGCGACTCTGGCTAATTCATAAGCCAGATGATCATCATTACAGGCAGCTACACCCATTGGTGAACCGACATAAGTTCCATCGGTCAAACCGCCGTTACCGCCCTTGCCGCCTCTTTCCAGGTTACAGGCAATGAGCAGTGGAATGTTTGCCTTTCTCTGAACTCTTTCAGAGAATTCACGCATCTTTTCAGATGGGAATGGACGGTACATGACTCCACCCGGTTCAATGAAATCAAAGATGCTTTCAGCTTCTGAACCGGGACGGTCCCATAATATTTCACAGAAGAGCTGACCAACTTTTTCACGGTCGCTCATGTGGGCCATTTTTTCTTCTACCCACTTTATTCCTTCTTCATCGAGGTAAAATGGTTTCTTGCTTAAATCAACCATTTTGACTACTCCTTATTACGCATGCGGTCGTAAATTCTTTCTGAGAATACGTCTACGATAACAGCTACTAAGATGATGACACCCTTTGAAACCATCTGCCAGTAAGAGCTTACCTTTAAGAGGTTCAAGCCGTTAGAGATCAAACCGATTACCAGACAGCCGAATAATGTACCAACTACCGTACCTGAGCCGCCGCCCATTGGTGTACCACCGATAACTACTGCAGCGATGATATCCATTACAGTTTCACCACCAAGGTTTGTCTGAGCTGTAGCTACTCTGCCGCATGATACAAGTGCCATGATTGCGATTGTGAAGCCTAATAATGCGGCTACCTGAACTCTGGTCTTTTCAACATTGATACCTGATACTCTGGCAGCTTCTGGGTTACCGCCGACAGCGATAACGTTACGGCCAAACTGAGTACGGCTGAAAATGATGTGACCGATGATGATGAATACCAGCATCAGCATTACTGAGAATGGGATAGGTCCGATGTAGCCCTGGCCCATGTAAATGATGCCTTCATCAAGATTAGGAATCGGTGAACCGTTTGATAATAACATCAGAGTTCCTCTGAAGATCTGCTGCATGGCTAATGTTACCAAGAATGGTGGTAAGTTGAACTTGTTTTCAATTGTAGCATTCCAGGAAGAACAGATGATGCCAACGATACAGCAGATTAACAGAATGATTGGGAAGCTAACCGTTGTCTGGCTTAATAAACCGGAAATAATACCGATCATACACATCATGTAACCTGCTGACAAGTCAACGGAGTTGGATGCCAGTAAGAATGTATAACCGACACCGATGATGCCATTAGCAGAAATCTGTCTGGCTAATGAAATAAGGTTACCTTTTGTTAAGAAGGTACTGGTAAATAATGATAATAGTAATACAAAGATCAGTACTAATAAGAATGCTCTGTTCTGTAAGAAGAAAATCAGAATCTGATCTTTTGACATTTTCTTATTTTCTGGTTTAGCTGACATGGTTATCTCCTTTCAAGCCGAACATTTCAGCCATGATCTGTTCAGCTGACACTTCATTGTATGTGTGTCTTGCAACGATTTTTCCTTCACGGATTACATTCAGGCGGTCAGACATGCCCATTACTTCAGGTAAGTCTGATGAGATCAGCACTATTGCTACGCCCTGTTTGGCCATCATGTTGCAATAATCATAAATTTCACTTTTAGCGCCTACATCTACGCCTCTGGTCGGTTCATCAAGAATCAGAACCTTTGGCTGGGTCATTAACGCTCTTCCTATCATTACCTTCTGCTGGTTACCGCCAGATAATGACCATATTGGTGCATCCTTACCGGCTGTCTTAACAGAAAGTCTTTTGATCATGTCTTCAGTATCGGCATCTTCCTTGCCTTGAGAAATGAAGCCGAGCTTGTTACAGATCTTATAGAAATATGCTAGCGTCATGTTCTTTTCAACATTCATCTTCTTAATGACACCCTGACGTAAGCGGTCTTCAGTGACCATGGCAATTCCGTTATTTAAGCCTTCACGAGGTGAACGGTTACGAACGACTTTACCGTTAATGCTTATTTCGCCGCTGTCAGGAGCAACAATGCCATATATGCCCTGCATTATTTCCGTTCTGCCTGCGCCTACAAGTCCGGCGAAGCCAACGATTTCTCCTGCTCTGACTTCAAAGTTAATGTCTTCGTAAACACCCTGCTTGTTAAGATTCTTAACGCTTAAGACAACTTCACCCTTTTCAACATCTTCCTTAGGATAGATGTTGCCTACTTTTCTACCTGCAATGTAGTTAATGAGCTCATTCATAGATAAGCCGTTAACATCACGCTGAACGATCATGTGTCCGTCACGGAATACAACTACGCGGTTTGCCAATTCGAATACTTCTTCAAGCTTATGGGAAATGAATAAGATCGAACGGTTTTCTGAAGTAAGCTGACGGATGATCTGATAGAGCACCTTAACTTCCTTATCAGAAAGAGCACTGGTAGGTTCATCCATGATTACGATCTTTGAATCATAGGATATTGCTCTGGCAATTTCGACCATCTGCATCTGGGCCGTAGAAAGATTCTTAACATTTTCATGCGGGTTAATATTTATGTTATATGTATCAAAGAGCTTCTGAGTAGCTTCTTCACACTTTCTGTAATCATACAGACCATGTGACATGAACTGATTAACTCGGCCGATCCAGACGTTTTCCGCAACGCTCATTGAAGGAACCAGACATAATTCCTGATGAATCATGGAAATGCCCTTGCTTAAGGCATCACTAGGATTCTTAGGTTCATATGGGGCACCGTTCAGTTTCATTGAACCCTTTGACGGTGGGAATGAACCTAACAGGATGTTCATCATGGTACTCTTACCCGCGCCGTTTTCACCAGCCAAAGCAAGTACTTCACCCTCTTCAAGATCAAAGGAAACGTTACTTAAGGCCTGAGTTGAATAGAAGTTCTTACTTACATCATTAACTTCTAATATCTTCATTGCTTTTCACCTCCGAAAGTATTTTGCCGGGAATTTGGAATTCCCGGCAAACGATTTTTTCAAATATTGTTTATTAGTTTGCTGGTTCCATGCCGTTCTGCTTCAGAACTTCAACGTATGTTTCTGGAGTAACTAACTGATAGTAGCCAACTACCTGATTCTTCTTGTCTACTGATTCGCCAGCTAATGCCTTTGCAACATAATCAGCTGAAGATACTGCTAACTGCTTCATGGCCATTAATACTGTAGCGTCTAATTCACCGCTTGCTAAGTAAGCCTGGCCTGTAGCTGAACAGTCGATTGAAACGATGATGTAGTCTTCAACCTTTTCACCCTTTGCCTTGATGGCGTTGATGATACCTGAAGCCTGCTCGTCTGACTGTGTTACGAAACAGTTGATTTCTGGATATGTTGTTAACATGTCTGTTGTGATGTCATATGCCTTCTGTGTATCGAATTCAGCATACTGAGAAGCAACGAGAGTTAAACGATCCTTATGAGGTCCGTTAATGCCATCAGCTTCAAAGCCTTCATATCTCTGAGCAACACTTGATGAACCAGACTGGCCATAAATGAATGCAACGTTTAACTTCAGAGCTGGATCAGCATCTAATAAGCCGTTTAAGTAAGCTGCCTGAGCCTTGCCTGCTTCGTGGTGGTCACCGGCAACGTATGTATAGTATTCAGTAGCATTAATGCCACGGCCAGCAATGATAACTGGAACTCCAGCCTTGCCTAATTCATCGATAGCAGCTGCTGAACCGTCGGTATCACAACCCATGATGACAACAGCCTTGGCACCCATGTTCATTAATGATTCCATATTTGTTAATTCGGTAGCTGTATCGCCATTAGCGTTTAATAATACAGGTTCCCAACCTCTTGCCTTGGCTTCCTGTTCGAAGTAGTCAGCCATTGTCTTCATTGTAGCGTCCATTGAGTTCAAAGAATAACCAATGATAACCTTATCATCTGTCTTACCCTCTTCAGAGCCACCTTCTTTGTTACATGCAGCAAAGCTGAACACCATCAGGATTGATAATAAAAGTGCAACTAATTTTTTCATGATTTCTCTCCTATCTTTTGTTAAATACTTTTATTAAAGTTCTTAACAATAGTATAGTTAAGCGTTTTCATTATGTCAACACAAAATCATAAAAAAATATTTATTTTCAATAAAAAAGCAGGAATTTGTTCCTGCAATTAGACAATTTTAATGTTTATAGCACCTTCAACAGATCACTGAATGTCTTTATAGGGTAATCTGTGTGTTCATATTCTGCCGCTTCCCCTATTCCTGCACAGGCAAAGTGACCTCTGTAAGCTGCTTCAGCCCCTGACTTGGCGTCTTCTACAACTACGCATTCCTCTGGTTTCAGATTAATAAATTCTGCAGCCTTCAGGAATACCTCTGGATCAGGCTTTGAGTTTGTAATGTTTGTACCATCACTTATGGCATCAAAGAAGTTACCTAGGCCGATCTGATTCAGGATAGTCTTTGTGTTCTTTGAACTTGAACCAATGGCTAATAAGTATCCTCTGTTTCTTAATTCATTCAGTGTATCTCTTACTTCATCACTCAGATCCTTTTCGCTCATGTTCTTTAACATTTCTCTGTAGTTATCATTCTTTTCCGTTGCGAAAGCTTCCTTTTCTTCCTGACTGTAAGTGACATCACTTCTTTCCAGGATGATTTCCAGGCTTGCCATACGGGAAACGCCTCTTAAGCGGTTATTTATTTCCTTATCAAAATAAATGCCCAGTCTGTCAGCCAAGGCCTTCCAGGCTTCATAATGATATTCATCAGTAAAACAGATTACACCATCAAGATCAAATATAACTCCCCTGTATTTCATTCTGCAAACTCCTTATAAGATTAATAGATATTTAAATTATAATCATTAAATCATTTTTTTGAATATCTTTTCTTTTTTTCTTAAAATGAAAAACTAAACGCTATATTTATA
The DNA here is from genome assembly GCA_017459795.1 of Erysipelotrichaceae bacterium. GTDB lineage: Bacteria > Bacillota_I > Bacilli_A > Erysipelotrichales > Erysipelotrichaceae > RUG521. The sequence goes on from JAFUCG010000111.1 coordinate 8,711, forward strand.
TCGTCCAAATATAAAATATCTTTAGAAAGTCCGCAAACAGGCCTTAAAACTGGTATAATGGGGGTGAAAACTGGTGGAATATACAATTTAAGGCCATAATTAAAACA
>JAFUCG010000112.1 GCA_017459795.1 Erysipelotrichaceae bacterium
AGAGTTTGAAACAGTCAGAAAGGCATTTAATGATCAGGGCTATGAGCATGTAAATAACATCATGAATTTCTGTTTACTGGCATTAACTTGTGTACCAACCTTAAAGTTAACTGACAGAGGCTACATGAATACTGTTGAACTTAAAATGGTTGATATGATTATCGATTAACTTTAAAAACGGAAAGCATCAATGCTATAATATAAACAAGGATTTTAATATATATAGATAGGGGATAGACAATATGAAGGAGACATTCTTAATCAAGGTTAATGAGCTTGATATTGAAGCTCAATACGACATGGAAAAAATAAATGAAGTATTCTTGCCATTAATGAAGAAATGGACAGAAATGCAGAAGCAGTTAGACAGAAGACTGATCGTCATGTTAGCAGCTGCTCCAGGTGCCGGTAAGAGCACTCTGACATTATTCTTGCAGCAGTATTCAAAACAGCTGGAAGATGTTACAGACATTCAGGCTGTAGCCATGGATGGTTTCTTCTATAAGCCAGAATATCTGAAATCACACTACTTACCAGATGGAAAGACCTTCTTACAGGAAATGAAGGGTGCTCCTGAAACATATGATGTTCCATTATTCATCAGCAAGATCAAGGAAGCCAAGGAAAAGGAAGAATCATGGTGGCCAACATACAACAGAGCAAAGCATTGCCCTGAAGATGATACCTTATTAGTTAACGGCAAGATCGTCTTAATTGAAGGCAACTACCTGTTATTAAATGAAGAACCATGGGATGAAGTAAAGACATTGGCTGATGATACGATCTTCATTTCAACAGATCCAGATGGCTTAAAGGAAAGGCTTGTCGGCAGAAAGATGCAGTCAGGCTATGATGCATCATTCTCTGATAACTTCTTCTACAATGTTGACAGAGTAAATGCCATCAGAATCAATAAGAATTCTGCTCCAGGCAATACAAATCTGTATATGAACGCAGATGGCGACTATCTGCCTGTAGAATAATTAATAACGATTACTTAAAGTGGGATAAATGCCCACTTTTACTTTATTATTTTAATATCCTTGGAGAAACTCTAATGAATAATATTGACGATAAAAAGAAAGAAATAAGGAAAGAAATCAGACAGATCAGCCTTGAAAAAGAATATGTTCAATGTGCCAGTAAGGTAATTACAGATAAGATACTGGGATTGGACTGTTTTAAGAATGCAAAAAGCATTTTCTGTTATCTTTCTACAGATGATGAGGTTTCTACTTGGGATACCATTAATGAAGTGATAACAGATAAAAAGGTCTATGCTCCATATTGTGTCGATAAGGAGAAGATGATAGCCGTAAGATATTCTTCTGATGATGAATTAAATAAGAATAAATACGGCATTTATGAACCTGTAGATATCAGTGAAACAGAAACTGATTTTGACGTTGTAATTGTTCCTTGCTTATGCGCCGGCAGAAATTGTTCCAGATTAGGTCATGGCAGAGGCTATTATGACCGTTTTCTAAGTAAAACAAATGCCATGAAGATATGCATCTGTTTTGAAAAACTGATGAGAGATGAATTGCCAATGGATGAAAATGACTTCTACATGGACATGGTCATCACGGAAGAAAATGTATAATTGCTTCATGATTGAAGCAATTAAAATAATTTTTGATATAATAAAATTATGAAAAGGTTAATAATATCATTTATTTTAGTTGGTTTAACATTCATCAACCAACCACTCAGCAATAAAGGAGTACTTATGAATACTGATGTTTATGAACAGCTTCAGCAGTTTTCGCTTGAATTGTCTACTGATTATGGTCATTTGTCTTTAAGGTGGGAGAAACCTGTTGTAATTACAGGTAATGATAGCTATAAGGTCATTCTACAGGGATACCAGGATGATAAATGGAACGATCTCCATGAAACATATGCTATGACGACATATTATGATGGCAGAGACTTAAATGCCTATTGTGCCCAGGAGAATGGCTTTAAGGAAAAATGCCGGTTTATTGTTGAAGGATATGATAATGATGTACTGGTATGTTATGGCGTGTCAGATGAATATGATCCACGTGACTTTTTCCCTGAAGTTGAAGAACTTGTAATAGGTAAAGACATCAATGCCGATGACATTAATTATGTTTCATACACTCAGAGTGGGATGACAGCTGACAGCATAATGTCATATACAGTAACTAAAGATGAAGATGAGTATCTGCTTTACTATGGTGATAAGGAGAAGAAAATAACAAAGGATCAATGGGATAATGTCATTGAACTTGTCAAACAGGGGACAGTGGTAAGAGACTACATAATGGATCCTGAATTTGTTGTGCTTGATGGTGAAACCAGACGTTACAGAATAGAGTGGGAAGATATTACTGATCTGGAAAGTAATTATTATTCTTTGCGTATGAAAGATATGAGCTTGTTGGAATATTTCCAGAAACTTGAAAAGGGTGGAATTGACATAGCAACCATAGGAATAGGAGCTGCTGCCATAATAGGCGCTGCCTCAATTGCACTTTTGAAAAAGAAAAAATAACCATCTAACGCACAAAAAATCAAATCTTTCACTTCAATAATTGTTAAATGTTTGTGAAATATGTTCACAAGTTTAAACAGAAGGGTGCTAATTTTGGAA
>JAFUCG010000113.1 GCA_017459795.1 Erysipelotrichaceae bacterium
TGGTATAATTATCATAAGTTAACAAGGCACGTAATAATAAGTGAATGAGGTGTAACATGACCAGAATCAACAGAAGTAACGGTACCTGGTTTTTACAGGTTGACGGTGAAAGAATAAATGACGCTACCGGAAGATGGCTGTTCAGGTTAGATGGTAATTATGTCTGTGAGGCGAATGGCCGCTGGCTATACAGGTTAGATGGCGACAGGATCAATTATGCCGATGGCAGATGGCTCTACAGGTTCGATGGCACATATGTCTATGATGCTCAGGGACGTTGGATATACCGAATTGACGGCAACAGAATAAACTACCCTGACGGCAGATGGGCATATGTCATTGACGGGTATTTATCAACCAGAATGTTAATGGCGGTAATTGCCATATTGTAACTCTTTAGTGAAAAAGTTGGATTTCCAACTATAGTGGTGTTTTACGATTAAAACTTAAAGGTTTTTTATATCAATATAAGGTATAATAGGAACAATAGTGATTAAAGGAGAATAATATGGATTTTAAAAGATTTTTCGCATTTTTAGACGATAAAAGCAGCATTGGACCAAAACTTGAAAAGATAGCCAGAATACTGTTTTTCATTGGCTTTGGCATAAGCATCATATCAGCTTTGTTTACACTTCTGTCAGCCTTTGTGTACTTAAGCTGGCGTTTTGACATGTTCCTGTTATTTGTCTTAGCTGCCGCAGCAGAAGTAGCTCTTGGCTACTTATTAAGCTATCTGGGTTATATCAGCGCAATGGCTTTGGCAAGATTAGTTACCAACTCAGAGAGAATTGCTCAGGCTACCGAAAAAATGGCAGCTGATAAGGAAGAGGAGAATATTTAGTTAATTATCCATCATGAACTCTGTAAGTGAACTTTTCAGTAAATACATTCATGAAGAAATAACAAACTGTAAAGTCATTGATTCCTCACGTGAGGATGATTTTCGCATGAATTACATAATCAATAATCACTATGTCTTAAGAGTAAACAGTGCTTCACTTACTGAGGAAAGACTGGCAGAAATTGACCGTTTACAGAAAAGGTATAGTGACATAGGCATAAAGGCTCCAGCCATATACCGTAACAAAGAGGGCGGATATCTTTTAAACCTGGAAGATAAGGTCTGTTATCTGACAGAGTACATTAATGAAAAGACTTTGTCTGAAGTCAGTGAAAAGGAAGAAATAATTAAAGAGGTTCTAATAAGAAACGGTGAGTTTGCTCAAAGATACAAAAATATTGATCTGATTAATACCAGATCAATGTGGAGTGTAATTAAACTGGCTCCATTGGACAATGAAGTTGATGAAAAACAGGAAAACCTCAATTTGCTTATAAATGCATTAAAACAACATGGTGAGAATGAACTGGCCAATGAATTAGTCAGGACAAATGAAGAAATAAGAGAAGTAATAGCTGAGCATCTTGATGAACTCCCCGAATGTGTCATACAGGGTGATTTGAATGAATCCAACATTCTGGTTAGGGACGGCCATTTTCATGGCCTCATCGATTTCAACATGGCTGGTACTGAAGTAATAATCAATCAGTTCTGTTGTGAAAGTAATGTTACAGTCGAAGAAAAAGATTTTGACAGTTTGAGTGTTAATGAGCTGTACGAGAAGGTAATAAGTAAACAGAATGAATGTTTATATTTGTTAAGCCTTAAATATGAGCTTAAGGAACTAGAGAAAAGAATGTTGCCTTACTACAGGAAACTGGCAATGATTTCTCAATATCCAAATGTCTGTGCCTACATCTATCTGTTAAAGAAAGACGCAAGAAAGACAGTTGATTATTTAAAACTTTGTCTCAAGTAAAAAATACTGGTTTACCAGTATTTTTCTTTTACCCATTCCGGTTTACATTTAACACTTATTTCCTTTTCAATGACACTTGCGAACTGGATCAGTACATCTTCTTCATAGGCCTTAGCCATCAGATAATAGCTTACCGGTTCAAACGGTTCACCTGACTGATCAATGGCCGGTAAACATAATGAAGGGCAGCCTGATACAGCCGAACAGTTGGTCATGACATTATTTGCGGCATAGATCAATACATCAACATTGTTCTTTTCCATGAGCCCGTCAATTAATTCATGAGCCTTTTCATCTAACTCCAGTCTCTTTTGAAGGTATTCAGACTCTATTAACTGACCGGTTACCTTATCTGATTCTTCCAGGATATCCTGGCCATGCTTCAGGCATCTTTCGGTGTTATCCTTATTGAATTGAATGATTTCGGAAAGAAGCTTCAGCTTACTGTTATGGCTTGCCAGATATCTTTCCAGATCATTTTTGAATTCATATTTCAATAATGGATAGTCATCCAGAATTACGTCTTCATATTCTATTTCTACTGTTTCGCAGCCATTGTTTCTTAAGAGGCTTCTTAAATTGTCATAAGCCTTTCTACAGTTATCGCTTACTTCTTGATTTTTGAAGGTTATTATGCCGGCTCTTGTGTTTTTAATTCCTCTGGTTAAGGCTTTTATGTAGTTTTTGATCTGTATGTTATGAGTTGCGGCATCATTTTCATCCTTACCGGCAATGGCAGTTAAAAGATAAGCAACATCACTTACGTTATTGGCCATTGGTCCGGCAGTATCCTGAACATGAGAAATCGGTAATATTCCATCTCTTGAAACCAGACCTACGGTTGGCTTAATTGCGACTATGGCATTGGCAATGGATGGTGACATTATTGAACCGTCAGTTTCCGTACCGATGGATATTGGAATAAATCTGGCTGATACCGCTACGGCTGAGCCGCTTGAAGAACCTGATACATCAAAGCCAGGCTGATAGGCGTGATTTACCTGCCCATTGCGTGAAGAATAACCTGACGGCATTCCCTGACTGCTCATCCAGTAGGCAAATTCAGAAAGATTAGCCTTAGCAATAATAACTGCGCCAGCTTCTCTTAATTTCCTGGCCAGGAAGGAATCCTTATCACAATAAAGATCATTTAAGGCAAATGAACCGGCTGTACTATGCATGCCCTTGACATCGATGTTGTCCTTGAGAATGACTGGAATGCCATGTAATGGACTTCTTAAGCCTTTTTCTCTTATTTCCTTATCCATTGCCCGGGCAATGAAAAGGGCATCGCCATTTATTTCTGCGATGCTGTTGAGGTTTTTACCGCTTTGATCATTATCGGCAATTGCCTTTAGGGCATGTTTAGTTAGTTCTTCTGAGGTCCATTTTCCTAGCAGAATACCCTGGGATAACTGTTGTATGTTCATGGTCTTTCTCCTGTTTTTTTAATTATATGGTTACAGAAGAAAAACAGACAAGTCATTTACTCACTTATGACGTTATTGATTATCGGTTCCTTATAATGAATATATACAAATAGATGAGTAATTCAATAAACTAACACCATTTGCTCCATATATAAGATATTGATAATTTTGTGAAATAATGCTTAAATTGAATTGTAGGAGGTTTTTTTATTATGAGAAAAACAGCAGGATTTTTAAGAGTATTGTGTTCAATTGCATTAGTATTTGAAGTGCTTGCATGTGTCATATTAGTAGGAGTAGAAGTATTTTTAGCCTTCATCGGTAATTTCTCTGATATTGCCGCTAAGACAGGAAATGCTATCACAATCAGCGGTGGTACAATGACACCTGCAGAAATGGATGCGATAAAGCCAATCATCATGATCGTCATCGCATTAAGCCTGGTAACAGTAGTATTCGCAATTATTGGTACTGTTAAGACCAGAGTTGCCTTATCTGAATGTAAGGAAGAAAGACCATTCTCTGACAAGTGTGTTGCCGCTTTATTATCAGCTGCACGCCTTCAGATCATCGGTGGTTTAATTGGTATCGTTGGTACAGTTGTTTTACAGACAATGGCTTCAAAGTTAACTGTAAATGGAACTCCAATCGGTTCATCAGCTACTTCTTTCAACCTGACATTCTTAGTCAACGCAGTTGAAATCTATCTGTTATATCACATTGCCAAATATGGTAATTCTTTAGAAAAAAGAATCTAATAACATTTAAAACTTAAAATCCCCGCCGGGGATTTTTTGTTGGTTCTAATAAGTTGACAAGGCAAAAGAATAGCGTTTAGAATTAATTTATAAGTATATACATTTATTATAATTTTTAGTAACGGGAGTGTAACATGACAGTAACATTAGAAGACAGAAATGCATGCAGTGTTCATCTTTCCGAAGATGAAAAAAGTGTTGTCATCATTGATCAGCGCCTATTGCCAAATAATCAGGTCTACTGTGAATTAAAGACACCTGAAGAGATCTATCAGGCAATCAAGACGCTGGCTGTAAGAGGTGCACCAGCCATTGGCATCTGTGCCGGTTACGGCATTTACGTCTTGGCTTTAAGAAGTGAAAAGAATGATTATGATTCTTTTTATGAAGAGCTGAAACAACAGACTGACTACATTGTTTCTTCTCGTCCTACCGCTGTTAACTTAAGCTGGGCAGCGAAGAGAATGATGAAGGTAGTTGAAGACAATAAGGAACTGCCTGTTTCTGAAATAAAGAAACTATTATATAAGGAAAGTGTTGCCATTCATGATGAAGACATTGAAATGTGTACCCGCATTTCTGAATACGGTCTTTCATTATTAAAGCCTGGTGATGGTGTATTAACTCACTGTAATGCCGGACCTTTGGCTACTTCCAAGTATGGTACGGCAATTGGTCCGATGATGCTTGGTAAGGAAAGAGGAATTGACTTCAAGGTATTTTCCGATGAAACCAGACCTTTGTTACAGGGAGCAAGATTAACTTCCTATGAGCTGCAGAAGGCTGGCGTAGATGTAACATTAATATGTGACAACATGGCTTCAATAGTCATGAAGAACGGTTGGGTTCAGGCCTGCTTTGTTGGGTGTGACCGTATTGCCGCAAACGGTGACTTTGCCAATAAGATTGGTACTTCAGGAGTTGCCATCTTAGCTAAGCACTATGACATCCCATTCTATACCTTGGGACCAACCAGCACCATTGACATGAACTGTCCTGATGGTGATCACATCAAGATCGAATTAAGAGATCCTGAAGAAATCAGATCAATGTGGTACGCTGAACCAATGGCCTTAAAAGAGGTCAAGTGTTATAACCCGGCCTTTGATGTTACAGATCATGAATTATTGACAGCCATCATTACGGATAAGGGAATCATTTACCCGCCGTTTGATGTAAATCTTAAGAAACTGTTTGAAGAACAGTAAAATAACCATGTTAAGGAGGAAAAGATTATGGTACAAGCTTCACCATCAGCCTGCATCGAGGTAAAAGATGGAACTCACATTGCAAAAGTAGTATTAATGCCTGGAGACCCGTTACGTGCAAAGTACATTGCCGAACACTACCTGGAAAACCCGGTTCTGTTTAATGATGTCCGTAACATGCTGGGCTATACGGGCACCTATGAAGGTAAGGAAGTTTCAGTCATGGGTTCAGGCATGGGCATGCCTTCATTTACCTTATATGCCTATGAGCTGTTTACATTCTTTGGCGTAGAAGCCATCATCAGAGTAGGCTCTGCCGGCGGTATCGGTGATGATGTCCATTTAAGAGATCTGATCATTGCCATGTCTGCTTCAACCAACTCAGCCATGGTAACTTCATATAATTTACCTGGCATCGTTGCTCCTACAGCTACATATGACTTATTAAAGGAAGCAGTTAAGGCTGCTGAAGAAATCGGTGTAAATGCCAAGGTTGGTAAGGTTTATACTTCTGACTTCTTCTATCATCCAGATCCAGAGGTAAATGCAAAGGCTAAGAAACTTGGGCATCTGGCAGTTGAAATGGAAGCCGCAGGCTTATACTTGACAGCTACAGCAGCTGGCAAGAAGGCTCTTGCCATGTTCCAGATCTCTGACCATGTATTCACTGGCGAAGGGTTACCGGCTGTTGAAAGACAGGACAGCTTCCATGAAATGATGGAAGTTGCCTTAAAGACAGCTGTCAGAGCTGACATCTAATTGTGCTTTGAGGGTGTTATCACTCAAAAGGATATGAAAAGGGCGTAACCGAAATGTTCACGCCTTTTTTTGTCTGACTACTCCCGATATATAGATTCCTGGATTTTTTAACCCTTACGATTCATCGCGTTGAATCGTTCTGTGATATCTTCAATGTTTTTGTAATGGTACTTGCAGAATATCTCACTTTCAGGCAGATCTGATATGAACCTGACTGATTCCAATGCCTCATATTGATATTTTCCTGTATCATCAGATAACAGATACCCAATGGCTGTGTTGTTACAGAAGATTTCCCAGACAACATTCCTCATCTTTGGCACATAATCGCAAAGAGTTTGCATCAAAGTATCAATTGGCTCGTCTTGCGCAAAAAAGAAAGTCTCTGCATTAGGAGCAGTAACATCATCACCCATGCATACACTTGCTCGTTCAACGTATATTCTGATCATTTTCTTTTCCTCACAATTATGAATTTTCAAAACCACTTATTTAATCTCGATCCAGATGCCCGTATCATGTATTGAAGCATGTTCTACGCTTGTATAAAAACTTTGCGCCTCTTCATTGTTCGCCATCAACGCAATCAGCACCCCTACGCCCTGTTCTTTACATTTCTCTCTCAAGGCATCCAGCAAGGCCTGTGCGACTTTATGATGTCTTTCGCTTTTCAGTACACAGATCCAGTCCATATAAGCGCTGTAGCAGGAAGCATCGCTTCTGCTGCTGATGAGAGAGGCATCAATCCTGCCAATCACTTTATCTCCTTTTTCTGCGATAAACGAAAGTGCTGTATTGAATCGTTCATCCTCAAAACTCTGTTCCAGCTGTCTTCTGTATGTTTCGTCCGGTTCCCAGTAATAGGTATCCGGCTCCTGTCTTCTCAATTCACGTTCGAAATCGATTACTCTTTCGATATCATCCTTTTCAAACTCTTTTATTGTGAACATGACTTTCCTCTCTGAATTCTAATTTGTTTTAGTCATTATACTATTGCGGACAGGTGTAATCAATCGCCCTGTTTTTTAAACAAAAGGAGGCGCTTCCTTATGAAATGCCTCCTTCGGTACATCTTATTTATGCGTTTTGCGGTTTCTTGAAATTGAAATGAAGCACTTCATCTACCAGCGAAGCAGCCGCAACTGCCATTGTTGCATAACAGTAATATCTGGCAAAAGGCAATTGTAAGGCAAAAGGCAGGAAGAACATCATGATGCTTACGATCTTATTGTATATTGAATGAGTACTTAATAACTGACGGGTAAAAAGCCAGTATACGACGTAAAGGAATATTCTGAATAAGATAAGTCCGATTATTGTATATAATCCCTTAGGCGGTAATGTTTCAATTAATAGCGGTATAGCCTTTATCAACATTACTGAATAAAGCGATAAATCCGAAACTGAATCAAGCTTCTTGCCTAATTCACTTTCCACGTGCAGCTTTCTGGCCACAAAGCCATCGAGTGCATCAGACAAACCACAGATGGCATATACTAACAGAAAGGCAGTAGAACGGATATCTAACATGATAAGAACAAAAGCGCCAATCAGGCGTATTGATGTTATGTAATTGGCTATGTTCTTTTTCATGCTTAAACCCGCTAGTAATAATTTTAACAGATATGGGGTCAATGTAAAACATTATTGAACCAGGCATATATGCTTAAAAAAACAGATATGTTAAAATATTAACGAAAGTTCATGATTACATAATGTTAATGTTTTTTAAATGTTTTGTCATGTAACTAACAAGGAGGAAAACTAATGAAAAAAACAACTGGCAGGGTTTTGTGCGCGTTAATGAGTTTGTTAATGTGCCTGGCCTTATTTACCGGCTGTCAGAAACAGCCTGATCCACAGCCAACGCCAACACCAGCACCAACACCATCTGAAGATGAATCAGGTGATAAAAAGGATGAACCAACGGAAGTAACATACACAATTGACAATATCCGTGAATATGTCATTGGGGTTGATGAACCTGTAGAACTTGCGGATGGCACAACAAGACCATTGATCAACTTCGATAATGCCGCAACAACACCAGCTTTAAAACCGGTAATGGATACCGTTGATGAAGAAATGAAGATGTACGGTTCAATCGGCCGTGGCTTCTCACAGAAGTCCAATCATTCTACTGACGTATATCTTAATGCCAGAGATACAGTTCTGAACTTCGTTAACGCTGACCCGGACGAATATACCTGTTTCTATGTTAACAGCACTACAGACGGTTTGAACAAACTGGCAAGTGCCTTGATTGACAGTGAAGATGACCTGGTATTATGTACCCGTATTGAACACCATGCCAATGACCTGTCCTGGAGAGAAAGATGCAACGTCATCTATGCTGAAGTAGATGAACAGGGCAGAGTAATCTATGATGATATTGAAAGACTGCTTACAGAAAATGAGGGCAAGGTAAAATATGTCAGCATTACTGCTGCTTCAAACGTTACCGGTTATGTAACAGATGTTCACAGAGTTGCCAAGATGGCCCATGCTCATGGTGCCAAGATCATCGTTGACGGTGCTCAGATCGTAGCTCACCGTGAATTCTCAATGAAGGGCGCAACACCTGAGGAAGACATCGACTTCTTCGTATTCTCAGCTCATAAGATGTATTCACCTTATGGCGGTGGCGCAGTAATCGGTAAGTGGGAAGACCTGGTTAACCGTATGCCTGAATTCTATGGCGGCGGCATTGTTAAGATCGTAAGAGACTATGACGTAAGCTATAAGAGTGCACCAGATGTATATGAAGCTGGTTCACCAAACTATGCCGGTGTCGTAGGCATGGCGAAGGCCATGGAAGTATTGAAGGAAGTTGGCTTCGATGCCATTTCAAAACATGAACAGGTCTTAAACCGCAGACTTATCGATGGCTTGAAGACAATCGATAACATCATCATCTATGGTGATACGGAAAACATTGATGACAGAGTTGGTGTAGTAACATTCAACTTTGAAGACATTAACTCATTTGTCTTAGCTACTGAATTAACCAATACCGGTGCCGTAGCTACCAGAAGAGGTGCCTTCTGTGCACATCCATATGTATGGCGTATGATGGGCATTTCTGATGAACAGGCCGCTACATTTGAAAACTGCATCGACAGAAATACTCCTGGCATGATCCGTGTAAGTTTCGGTATCTACAACAATGAAGAAGAGGTCGACAGATTCATCGAAATTCTGAAGAGCGTAGTTGATAAAGCCAGAGAACAGACCCTGTTAGACAGTGAAGCAATAGCTGAATACTAATAGAAAAATCATAAGAAATTCAGTTAACCACTCATTTCAAATGAGTGGTTTTCTTTTGAAATCGTTTACATTTTCTAATGCTGAAAAAAATCAAATAATATGTAACATTTTCGTTCAAAATGCTTGAAATGAATAATCCATTGTACTATAGTAAGGGTATATTTTTTTAGGAGGAAGCTGTTATGGACGCATTAAAGAAGCGCATCTTAGAAGACGGCAAGGTACTCTCAGGGAATGTACTGAAAGTAGACAGTTTTCTTAACCACCGCATCGACACTGAGTTTATCTTAGAGATCGGCAAGGAATTTAAAAAGATTTTTTCAGACTGTGAAGTAGACAAAATACTGACCATCGAAGCCTCTGGCATCGCTGTCAGCTTTGCGACCGCACAGTCTTTTAATTTCTGCCCGGTTGTATTCGCCAAGAAAGGCGCTGCCAGCAACATGGGAAATGATGTATATCATGCATCACTGTATTCCTATACCAGGAGGGCAGATTTCGAAATTTATGTTTCAAAGGGGTATCTGAACAAAGGGGACAAGATTCTCATCATTGACGACTTCTTAGCCAATGGTGAGGCTTTAAATGCACTGATCAAAATCTGTGAGCAGGCTGGCTGCGAGCTGGTTGGCTGCGGCGTTGTCATCGAAAAGGCAATGCAGAAGGGCGGCGAAATGATCAGAGAGAAGGGTATCCGTGTTGAGGCTTTAGCACGGATCGACAGCATGGACGCTGAAAAAGGAATTGAATTCTGCTGATGGGTTTAAACCGTCATAAGAATTCATTTTTCTTTTCAATACATTTTTTACAAGGAGGAACTAGAGATGAAAGATGTAGAATTTCCAAAACTGAAACCGGCCAATCTGGCAGCCTTATTACCTACCTGTGTAGCTTTGAACTATGCCGGCGGTATGATCAGACAGATGCTGAATGTACCTTTATTCCTTGATACAGGCGGAACATTACTGGCAACATTCATTGGGGGACCATGGATCGGCTTACTTTGTGCTGCATTAAACGCTGTTGTAATGGCAATCACTTTAGGACCTTTACAGTTATTAACTGTCATTCCTACCGGCATTATTGCCTTAATCGTTGGCTTCAGTGCCAAGAAGGGCTATACAAAGAGCTGGTTAGGTCTGATCTTAACCTTAATCGCTGAACAGCCATTTGCCTGCGTTGCCAGTGCATACATTTACACATATATCTATGGCGGCTTCTCAGGTGGCGGACTTGACATCATGCACGCAGTATTCATGCAGGCAACATCAAGCATTTTCGCCAGCTCATTCATCAGCGAACTTGTTACAGGCTTCTTAGATAAGTTTGTATTAACCATCGTATTAATGCTGATCTTCCGTGCTTTACCTGAAAAGTACAGAGTTACAACACCATTCAGCGGATCAAAAGCAGCAGATGAAGAATATGAATAAGGAAGTTGTTGCTCACATTGAGAACCTCGAACACACTTATTCTAGCGGACACAAGGCATTAATAGACATTAACTTAGACATTTACAAGCAGGAAATTACCGCTATCATTGGTCAGAATGGCAGCGGTAAGACAACCCTGTCTAAACATTTTAACGGACTTTTAAGACCTACTGGCGGCAAGATATTTGTCAACGGTAAGGATGTAGCTTCCAGAAGAGTAAGTGAAATGGCCAGGGAGGTAGGATATGTATTTCAGAATCCTAACTACCAGCTTTTCTGTCCGACGGTTCTGGAAGAGATCCGTTTCGGCTTGAAGAACCTTAAGCTTTCCGATGAACAGATCAAGGCCAGAAGCCGTGAAGTAATTGAAGAATTTGACTTGCGTGGCATGGTAAAGAAACAGCCTGTTACCTTAAGCAGCGGTTCTAAGAAAATCGTTGCCTTAGCATCTGTTTATGCCATGGACCCTGAAATACTGTTCTTAGATGAACCGACAACCGGTCAGGACCAATATGGCAAGACCAAGCTTGGCTTATTAAGCCGTAAGATGAAACAGCTTGGTAAGACCATTATCATCATTTCCCATGACATGGACTTCGTGGCTGAATATGCCGACAGAGTAATCGTCATGAATGAGAGCAGGGTGATCCTGGATGGTACCCCAGCCGATGTCTTCTCCAATGAAGAAGTCATGAGAACGGCCCACATCATGCCACCGCAGATCTATGCCATCGGTAACCACATTCATGCTGTTTCAAGCGAAACCAGACTGTCAGTCATGGAACTGGCTAAGGTACTAGCGGAAGGAGATTATTGCTTATGAGTGATATGTCAATGTATATTCCAGGCAATTCCTTTTTCCATAAGTGCGATGCCAGAGTAAAGATGTTATTACTGGTAATTGTTTCCATAATGGCATTTCTGTTTCATTCACCGTATCTGTCAGGTTTCCTGCTGATAGTTGGGGCAGTATTCAACTACATTTCAATTGGCAACAGAATGTTCAAGCACATGCTGACAAGAATGATCATCATCATGATGTTCTTCTTAATCATTCTGCATGGCTTTGTTAACCCGAGAGGTGAAACACCTGCATCTTTCTTTGGTCAGGTCATTTCATTACCGTTCTTTGGGGCCTATACCTATGAAGGTTTCTATCTTGGCCTGGTATTCTGGTTAAGATTATCAAGCATCATCATGATGGCTGAACTGTTCATTTCAACTACTTCACCATCAGATCTGATTCATGGCTTACATAAACTGGGTGTACCATATAACTTCTGTTTCATGGTTTCCATGTCTTTACAGTTAATACCGATAAGTGTCAGAGAAGCCCAGATCATTAACAGTGCCCAGAGAGCCAGAGGCTTACCGGAAAAGAGCATCGTTGACAGATTCAAGGGCTTGTTACCTATGTTTGTACCATTGGTAGTAAGCTCCCTGGAAAGAATGGAAAGAACTTCCATGGCTTTGGAATGCCGTGGTTTCGGCAATACCAATAATCCAACCAGCATGTCTGACATTGTCATCAGAAAGAGTGATATTGCCTTGATGGCAGTTACCTTATTACTGTTAGTTGTCTGTGTGGTAATCAGAATCAGATTCGGCAGTTTCGACATGACTGATCATTTGACCAGCTGGGCTGACTGCTTCAGATTAGTGGCAAGGTGATAATATGAGTGAATACATATTGGAATTAAAAGATGTCAACTTCAAGTATGAGAATGCTCCTACTGTTGAAGAACCGGCATTGAAGAATATTAACTTAAAAGTTAAGAAAGGTGAATTTATCGGAGTCATAGGTTCGAATAATTCCGGTAAGAGTACCTTATGTGCCTTATGTAACGGCTTAATACCAAAGGCCCTGGATGGAGAATTCTCTGGCCAGGTGTTGGTAGACGGGCAGGACATTAAGGATGTTTCAACTGCGAAAATGTCACAGAAGGTTGGTCTGGTCTTACCTGATCCTGAGGCTCAGTTAAGCCAGCTGACAGTCTATGACGAATTAACCTTTGGCCCTTCAAATCTTGAACTACCAAGAGAAAAGATCTTTGAAGAGGCTGACAGAGTCATGAAACTCATCAAATTAGAGAACTTCAAGGAGCGCTCGCCATTCTCCTTGTCCGGTGGCGAACAGCAGCGTGTTGCCATAGCTTCTGTATTGGCCATGAATCCGGAAATTCTGGTTCTTGATGAGCCAACCAGTAACCTGGACCCGTTATCTACCCAGGAGATCTTTGAAATCATCTGTAAGCTTAACAGAGAAATGAACATGACAGTCATCTTGGTAGAACACGAAGTTGAACTGATGGCTCAGTATGTTGACCGCTTTGTGGTAATGGATAACGGAAGAATCGTACTAGACGGCTCACCTAAGGAAGTATTCTCACACCGTGAGGTATTTGAACAGATCAAGATGTTCATTCCAACTGTTACTTCCTTAGCTGGTGAAATTGATGAGGAATACCGTAAGTGGGGAAATTATGAGTACCCGATCACATTAGAAGAAATGATTAAGATAATTGATTCACGAAAGGAATAAATATGTTTGAAACTAAATATGCATTAAAGGGTATCATCGTACAGACACCTGTATTTGATAAAATTGAATTTCATGAAAACGAATATGTAATCTGTGAAGACGGCAAGTCAGTTGGCATCTTCAAGGAATTGCCTGAAGAATACAAGGACATCAAAGTCTATGATTATTCTGATAAGTTCATCATTCCTGGCATGAGTGACATCCATGTTCATGCACCACAGTACGGTTTCAGAGGCATGGGCATGTTACTTGATGGCGATTCTGAATGGGAAACATGGTTTGAACGCTATTCATTCCCTGAAGAATCAAAGTTCTGTGATTTAAACTACGCTAATCTGGCTTACAGCCGTTTCGTAAATGACCTGGTAAAGACAACCACAACAACCAGAGCAGCGATCTTTGCTACAATTCACCGTGAAGCAACTGAATTATTAATGCGTAAGCTGGCTGATGCCGGCATGGCAGGTTATGTTGGTAAGTTAAACATGGACCGTAATTCTCACTATGGCTATCAGGAAACAACTGAAGAAACAATCAGAGAAACCGAAAGATGGATCAATGAAACAAGCGAAGGCTACGGCTCAATCAAGCCAATCATTACTCCTCGTTACACCCCAACCTGTACCGATGAATCAATGGAAGCCTTAGGCAAGATGGCAACCAAGTACAATGTTCCTGTAATGTCACACCTTTCAGAAGGTCTGGATGAAATTGAATGGGTTAAGTCAATGAAACCTGAAATCAGTTGTTATGGTGATGCCTATGACATGTATGACATGTTAGGTACAACTGTACCATCATTAATGGCTCACGTTGTTCATCCAACAGATATTGAATATGAATTATTAAAGAAGAGAAACGTAACCGTTGCTCATTGTCCTGCTTCTAACATGAACGCAGCCGGCGGTGTATGCCGTGTATTGGACATGGTAAGAGATGGCATTAAGGTTGGCTTAGGCACAGATGTTGCCGGCTCATGCACCTTAAGTGTCATGAGAGCCATGACAGATGCCATTCAGGCAAGTAAGTTAAGATGGGTATTCACCGAAAGAAACGGTGAACCGTTTGCCAAGAAGCACTTCTTAAGTGTTGCCAATGCCTTCTACTTAGCTACCATGGGTGGCGGACAGTTCTTCGGTAAGGTAGGCTGCTTCGAAAAGGATTATGAATTTGACGCAGTTGTACTGGATGATGAAGATCTGAAGGACTTCATTGACCGTCCGGCTACTGACCGTTTCCAGAGAATCCTGTGGAACCATCATGCAAGAACAATCATGGTCAAGTATGTTCAGGGTAAGAAGATCTACGACCGTGACCGCGATCAGCAGAACTATTAATAATAGATATTAATATAATAATAAGCCGTCTGTTTAAGCAGACGGCTTTTCCAATGCTTTAAAGGCAATTGTTATGGTTGTTCCGGAAGGACTGCTGGACAGGTTTATTTCGGCATCATGCAGCTCTGAAATATGTTTTACGATTGCCAGACCCAGACCGGTTCCGCCGGTTGCCTTGGAACGGCTTTTATCAACCCGGTAGAATCTTTCAAAGACGTGTTGCTGGTCTTTTTCCGGTATACCAATGCCATTGTCTTCAACTGTTAAGATGACCTTGTTACTGTCATTTTTAACAGAGACATTGACTGTTCCATCTTTCTTATTGTAACGAATGGCATTATCAACAAGATTTTCAATGACTTCATTGAGAAGTCTGGCGTTGCCTTTAACCATGGCCTTTTCACCCTGATAATTTAAGGTAATATCCTGGGCTTCGGCATTTATCTTGATGCCATTTACACAGTTACTGGCTAATTCATTCAAGTCTATGTTATCCATCTGGATACTGCCGCCTGAATAGTCCAACTCAGAAAGACGGATCGTATCATTTATCAGACTTAACAGTCTGTTGGCGTTCTTATGGATCTGGGAAGCGAAGTGCTTCTGCTGGGAAGATGAGTCCTTATCGGTTTCAATTATTTCCGAATAACCAAGTATTGAAGTCAATGGAGTCTTTAGTTCATGAGAAACATTGGCGGTGAAATCCTGACGGCTCTTGGCTGCTTCCAGTATTTCAGCGTGCTGGTTTCTGATCTTGGTCACAAACGGTATTAATTCCTGATATTCGGTCTGAACATTTGGGTCATCTGCCAGAGGGGCAACGGCATTACTCATTGTCTGCATACCAAACATGAGTACCGCAAAACCCAGTAAGATCATTCCCGTATCCCTTGATTTACCTTTATCCTTCTTGTTCATGTACAGTAATATGCCTATGAAGGCACATATTGATGACAGGGCGGCTGGTTTCAGTAAAGAAAGCAGTAGGGAATCGCCCTGTAAACCAATCAGAGATAAGATCCACGAAGTAACCGTGGTACCGATATTTGCACCGATGATGATGCCGACAGCCTGATTCAGGTTCATGATGCCTGAGTTAACGAAGCCGACAACCATTACGGTAGTAGCGCTGGATGACTGAATTACTGCGGTAACCCCGGCACCCAATAATACAGCGAAAATACGTTTGGAGGTGAACTTTTCCAGAATTTTTTCAAGCTTACCACCGGCCATCTTGGCTAATGAGTCTCCCATGGTACTCATGCCAAACAGGAACATGGCTAAGCCACCCGCCATGGCAATAATGTCTAAAATGGTCATAATTGTTTCTCCTTCTATCTTTTAAAGAGGTGCGTCTTTCTTCATCACGAAGAAAAGTCCGCCGATATAACCAATGAAGTAACCTGGATACCCTAAGAAACAGATCAGCCAATGCAGATTAAGATCGGTTACTGTTTCAATGAGAAGCCAGGCTAAAAGTCCCATCATTAAAAAGGCGGATATATTCAGAAATAAAAACATTCTTGTTCTTATACGAGCAGGAAATCTCATTCTGCCTGTAAAATCCCAGATTATCTGCATTTATTTCACCTCGGCTAAATCTTAAAATGTCAAGGTAAAAACAATGTATACATTTGTGTAAAATCAAGGTAAAATTTTTCTAATTATTTTTCTTTATAATATTTGAAAAATTAGGTAAAATAAGACGCATGGACAAAGACAAGACTTCTAGGATCGGCCAGGACTTTACGTTATGGTCATTAATCGCATTCGCAATGCCGGGACTGCTCACCAATTTATCAACCCGTTTGTTTGAGACATTGGATGATGCACTTTTTGTTTCGCGTTTTGTCGGTCAGAATGCCTTAGCAGGAATCAAGATTCTGGCACCGATCGATGGCGTCATGTTCGCTCTGACCCATATCTTTGGCTTAGGTGCCAGTACCTATGCCGCAACGGAAATGGGCAGGGGACACAGAGATAATGCCAATAGAATATTTACCAAGATGATCATCATGGCCATGATCGTCGGCGGAATCATTGCCGGATTAATGATAACCTTTGATGACTACATCCTGTATTTCCTTGGCGCAGAAAATGACATCATTCAATATACCAGAGTATATATCGCCATAACATTTGTGGCCTTGCCGCTTAAGCTGGCTTCCCAGTGTTTCGGGGCTTTTTATTCAGCGGCTGGCAAGCCATCCATGGGCTTATTCAACAGTATTCTTTCCGGGGTAATCAATGTCGTTACCGACTACGTTACCATCGTTGTCTTGCAGATGGGTGTATCAGGAGCAGCCATTGCGACCAGCTTAGGTTTCCTGGCTAATTTCATTGTCGGTCTCATATTCTACTTTGGTAAGAACAATGACATCCGTTTCGTAAAACCAACGGGTGAATATTTCAGAGTGCTTTTTGAATCATTACACTATTCAATTTCCCAGGTTACCAACAGCTTAACCATGGCTGTTACGATGCTGATAGTAAACAGAATGATACTGGCATATCTGGGATCAGATGGCATCGCTGCCCGGGCAATCGTCAGTGACTTAAGACAGATATTGAATGCGGCCTTCATTGGCTTTGCCTCTACGGTAGGACCTATCATTGCCTATAACTTTGGGGCTAAGCGGCCAAAAATGTTAAAGAAGATATTGTCATATAATTTAAAGGTATGGTTCTTCGGTACGATTGGCATGATGATATTAGGCCAGTCCTTAAAGGCACCATTAATAACGCTGTTCATGAATCCGGAAACCTATACCCAGAACTTCTATGATCTGACTTACTATGGTTTGACCGTTGAATTATTTGCGCCGATTTTTACGGCAGGATGCATCATGACAAACAGAATGTTTGTTTCATTAAAGGCCGCAAAGGTAGCCACGGTATTATCAGTATTAAGAAATGTCGTATTCAGATTAAGTGCAACATTCATCATACCGGCTGTATTTGGACCTAACGGCATCTGGTTCTGTTTCCCGGTTGCGGAAGCACTGGGCTTTACATGTTGTGCAATTGCGATAATCATGAACTCCGACAACTATGGGTATGGAAAGAGTGGGGTTGCCTATCTCATTGATAAGGCTCCAGATCCTGTAACTGAATGATCACAGGCCGTCATTGGCCTGTTTTTCTTTGGTATAATGATTAAAAGGAACAAAGTTAATGACATATACTGATGCACACTGTCATTTGGGCACAAGGCAGTACGACACTGACAGAAATGAAATAGTCAACAGGATGTTAGCTAATGAAGTAAATAAGGTAATAATGATTTCCTGCAGTAAACATGACTTACAGGAATGCCTGAAACTTCGCAAAGATCATCCTGGTTTTAAGCTGGCCATGAGCATTCATCCCCAGGATCTGGAAGACCATGACGAAAGTCGTCTTGAAGAGTTATGGAAGGACATTATGGAATGTAAGCCTGAGATGATAGGTGAAATTGGTTTGGATTACTATTCACATCCTCATACTAAGGAATACCAACTGGAATTCTTCAGGGCTCAACTGGAAATGGCTAAGGAACTGAACTTGCCGGTAAACATTCACAGCCGTAAGGCTTCCAAGGATACATTAGACATCTTAAGGCAGTATTCTGTTAAGGGGTTGATTCACAGTTACAGCGGTTCAATTGAAATGGCTGAGTTATTCATTAAGGCAGGTTACTACATTTCCTTTGGGGCCAGTATTCTTTTCCCAAATGCCAAACGGCCAAGGGAAGTAGTAGCTAAAATACCGTTAGATAAATTACTCATTGAAACTGATTCACCATATCAGTCACCGGTAAAGGGCCATGTTCATGAACCAATGGATGTGGTAAACATCTATGAAGAAATAAGCAGGATAAGAGGAATTAACATTGATGAGCTTAAACAATGCGTAGAAGCCAATTTCGACAGCCTGTTCAGTCATCAGTAATGAAATGAAAAACATGGAGTGGTATACTTCGGTTAATTAAACAGAGGAGATAATAACATGATAATTAAGAACGGTTTGATTCATGACGCAGTAAACAGAGAACCTTATAAGGGTGACATCCGTGTTGAAGACGGAAAGATTGCGGAAATAGGTTCTGAACTGGAAGTAAGAGAAAATGAAGAATGCATCGACGCTACTGGCTTAAGCGTATATCCTGGTTTCATTGATGCTCATTGTCACTTAGGGTTAGATGGCTATGGCATTGGCTTTGAAGGAGCTGACTATAATGAACCTGGCGACATCTGTACCCCGCACTTAAGATCTGAAGACAGCTTCAATCCACTTGACCCGACAGTCAAGGCCGCTGCCAAGGCTGGCATAACAAGTGTGGCTACCGGTCAGGGCAGTGCCAATGCGATTGGCGGTACCTGGATCGCCGTTAAGACAGTAGGCAATTGTGTTGATGACATGATCATTAAGACACCTGTTGCCATGAAGTGTGCCTTAGGTGAAAATCCAAAGAGATGTTACAGGGAAAAGGGTAATGCGGCCAGAATGTCTACGGCATCAGTCATCCGCAACATGATGTTCAAGGCTAAGGAATACTTACAGAAAAAGGAAGCGGCTGGGGATGACATCTTCAAGAAACCGGCCTTTGACTTCAAATGTGAAGCCATGATTCCGGTATTAAAGAAGGAAATACCTTTGAAGATACATGCTCATCAGGCTAATGACATCTTAACAGCCATCAGACTGGCTAAGGAATTTGACGTATTATTAACAATTGAACATGTTACTGAAGGTCATCTGATTGCCGATAAACTGGCAAACTGCCCATATCCATTAGCTGTCGGGCCATCATTAACTCATGCCACAAAGTTTGAACTGCAGAACAAGTCCTGGACAACTCCTGGCATATTGGCTGCGAAAGGTTGTCAGGTTTCAATCGTTACCGATTCGCCAGTCATTCCACAGGAATACTTACCGTTATGTGCCGGTTTAGCTGTTAAGGCTGGCATGGATGAATTTGAAGCCTTGAAGGCCATTACCATTAATCCTGCCAAGCAGATCGGTATCGCTGATAGAACCGGATCATTAGAAGTTGGCAAGGACGCTGATATTGTCATTACTGATGGTGATCCAATGATCAGTAACAGTGTCATCAGAAAAGTATTCATTGACGGTACAGTAGTAGAATAGTTAAAGAATCAAGGCAGGATAATCCTGCCTTGTTAAGCAAATGAAAAGGAAACATGACCATGGGAAACTTTGAAAATAAAAACGTTGTGATCACCGGTGGGGCAATGGGTATTGGCAAGTGCGTAGCTTCCTTATTTGAAAAGGAAGGCGCTAATGTATACATAATAGATAAAATAGAAGGCGACTGGTTTGTTGGTGACGTAGGTAAGAAGGAAGACCTTGAAAAGTTTGCGCAAGATGTCATTAATAAGGCAGGTAGGGTTGATTATCTTGTTAATAACGCCAAGCCGGCGATGAAGGGCATAGATAAGTGCAGCTGGGATGATTTTAATGAAGCTCTTTCAGTTGGTGTTACAGGTCCCTTCTATCTTACTAAACTATTGGCTCTTTACTTTAATGAAGAGGCATCCATCGTTAATATTTCCTCATCAAGAGACCGCATGAGTCAGCCTCAAAGTGAAAGTTATACGGCGGCCAAAGGAGGAATTGCGGCCCTTACGCACTCATTAGCCATCAGCCTGGCAGGTAAGGCCAGAGTAAACAGTATTTCTCCGGGCTGGATAAATACTACTGAAGAAGTAATTGAAGGTCCTGATGCCTTACAGCAGCCGGTAAAAAGAGTTGGCAAGCCTGAAGATATAGCGGAAATGGTACTGTTCTTATGTTCGGATAAGGCCGGCTTC
Organism: Erysipelotrichaceae bacterium; assembly: GCA_017459795.1. GTDB lineage: Bacteria > Bacillota_I > Bacilli_A > Erysipelotrichales > Erysipelotrichaceae > RUG521. The sequence continues at coordinate 20,371 of JAFUCG010000113.1, forward strand.
ATTACCGGAGAAAACATCTGCATAGATGGCGGCATGACTAAATTAATGATCTACCATGGTGAACATGGCTGGAATTATGAAGAATGACTTCACTTAAAGTGAAGTTTTCTTTTTGTGAGCGTTTTGGTAAAATCTGTTTAGTAGGAAGGTTTGCTTATGAAAAGAATAATAACAATGGTCTTGTCAGTGCTTCTCATTTTGTCATTTACAGGATGTGAAAGTGAGAAGAAACCGGAATTAAAGGATGACATTCATATTTTCTATACAAGTGATGTTCACTGTGGCTTAAGTGACAATCTGGGCTTTGCGAAATTGAAGGCTCTGGTTGATGATGATAAGAAGGAACATCCATATGTTGCGATGGTTGACTGCGGTGACTATTTACAGGGTGGTACCATTGGTTCCATTTCCAAGGGTGAACAGATCATTCACATCATGAATGCGATGAATTATGATGTGGCTACGATCGGCAATCATGAATTTGACTATGGCATGGACAGATTAGGCGAATTAATGAAACTGGCTGAATTTGAGGTCGTTGCCTGTAACGTAGAATACAGTGGGACTAAGACAAATGTCTTTGAAAATACCCCTGGTTTTGTGATCAAGGATTTTGATGGGACAAAGGTAGCCTTCATTGGTGTTCTTACTCCTGAATCTCTCACTTCTTCAACACCTGCATACTTCATGGAAAATGACGAATTTGTTTATGATTTTGGCAGCGGTAACGGTGGTCTTGACTTAGCTGAAAGAGTTCAGAAAACAGTTGATGAAGCCAGAAAACAGGGGGCTCACTATGTTGTTGCTCTTACTCACTTAGGTACAGGAGTAACTTATGAGCCATTTGATGCCGTAACATTGATCCGAAATACAAACGGCATTGATGCGGTATTGGATGGGCATGCTCATGCTGAGATCATTGGTGAAACCTATCAGAACAAGGATGGCAAGGACGTTGTTCTTTCATCAGTAGGAACCAAGATGAAGAATGTCGGCGAACTGTTCATCGGTAAGGACGGCACAATTGAAACCACGTTGATATCTGAATATGACAGAGAAGATGAAGACATTAAGATGACTATCGCTGAAGAGGAAGAACATCTGAATCAGTTACTGAATATAAAAGTAGCTCATACTGATTTTGACTTGAGCATTACCGATGAAGCAGGCATCAGAATATCCAGAACCAGAGAAATTGGCTTAGGTAACTTAGCCGCTGATGCCTGGAGAACATATCTTGGTACTGACATTGTCATCATTAATGGCGGGGCTATAAGAAAGACCATTAAGGCCGGTGACATTACCTATCAGAACGTAATAGATGTAATGCCATTCATGAATTCATTATCAAGCTGTTACGCAACCGGCCAGCAGATCCTTGATTCATTGGAATTCTGCTCAAGATTCACGGAAAAACTTCATTCGTTTGACGGCGCAGCCGTTGGTGAATTCGGCGGTTTCCTACAGGTATCAGGCATGAAATATACCATTGATACTTCAATACCTTCAAGCGTTGTTGTTGATTCTGATAACATGTTTGTGGAAATAACCGGTGAAAGAAGAGTAAAGGATGTTCAGGTACTGGAGAATGGTGAATATGTACCAATCGATCCAAATAAGACCTATACCTTAGGTGGACCTGACTATGTATTGGCTCACATGGGTGATGGCAATAATCTGTTTAAGGATTGTCAGTTCATAATAGAAGCCGGCCCAACTGACAGTGATGTATTTGCAGGATACTTAAGAGAAATAGGTAACGTAGATGCAAGATATGCACAGCCTGAAGGAAGAATAACAATAGAATAGGAATTAGTATATGAAGGTAGATTTAAGTAAATTTGAATGGATAAGAGAACCAAAGAATAATGCCGTTTCTGAAGACAAGGTGGAAATAATAACCGAGCCATTTACTGATTTATGGCAGAGAACCTATTATCATTTCCGAAATGACAATGCCCCGGCTTTCCAGATGAAAAGTGAAGAAGAATTCTTTTCCTTTAGTGTAAAGGCGGTATTTGAGTCAAAGCACAGATTTGATCAGGGTGGGGTAATTATGTATCTTGATTCAGAAAACTGGATCAAGGCATCAGTTGAATATGAAAATGAAGAAATCGGCAGACTTGGAAGTGTTGTCACCAATAACGGTTATTCTGACTGGGCAACTACTGACATTGATGCTTCAGTAAAGTGCATGTGGTTCAGATTAAGCCGCAGACAGGATGACTTCTGCCTGGAAAACTCATTTGACGGCATTAACTATAAGCAGATGAGAATCTGTCACATGTTCAATGTTAAAAAGGAAGTAACCTTCGGCATATATGCCTGCAGCCCTGAAGATTCATCATTCAAGGCGACATTCTCAGATATGGATTTAGGTGAATGTAAATGGCTGGCTCATGACGGGCAGAAGCCTGATGAAGAATAAATGATTAATATTGTAACTAAGCAGACAGTTTGATAACTGCTGCTTTTTTCTTGGTTATTATATTTGTATATACATACGAATACATTTATATTAAACGTAGAGGTTGATGAAACTATGCAAAAAGAGAAATACAATTACCGGTATGATTTCATTGATGAAGGAAAGGCAGTTCACATCATAGACGCAACGGGAGTAAACCTGTTTTTACTGGTTGGAAGTAAAAGAGGATTACTGATTGATACGGGTCAGTGCAAGGATGACTTACGAAGCCTATGTGATGAGTTATGCAGTGATTATGATGTGGTAAATACCCATGGCCATTTTGACCATGTCGTTGCCGATTATCAGTTTGATAAGATTTATGTCAGTGATAATGATTTGCCGTTATTAAAACAGGTATACGGTGGAAGTCTTGGCTTTGAAACTGAAAGCCTTAATGACGGTCAGTTATTTGATCTGGGCGACAGAAAGGTTAAGGCCATTGCCTTGCCGGGTCATACATCAGGTTCTTTTGGTTTCCTGGACATGGATAGAAGAATACTGTACAGCGGTGACTCATTAATGAGAAATGTATCCTTGCAGCACATTGGTAATTTAGGACCACTTGGCTACAGGGCAACTTTAGTCAGATTGTTGAGTGAATATGGTAATGATTTCGACTATGCCATACCTGCTCATGGCCACAGAGCATTTGGCTTCAGACCTTTGGAAAAGGAATATATCTCAAAGATGATCGACTGTATTGATTCAGTTGATTTAAGCAGATGTGTAGTAATAGGTAGTAATGAGTTTGGTGATATCTTACGCTTTGTGGCTGATGGGAAGAAATATGAAGATTATGACTCGGTTAGTGTCGAATTCAGCAGGCCATAGGCATATTAATTGAAGTTACTTTTAGCTAATAGTAGATTTTAGTTAAAGAATAAATCAGGAAAGGAGAGCATATCATGAAGGGTTTAAACGGAAAGACGGCAATGGTTACAGGCGGTGGTTCAGGCATCGGTAAGGCAATCGTTGAGCATTTACTGGAATATGGGGCAAACGTTGTCAGCATGGACTTAAACAACAGTGGTTTAAGTGAACTGATGGAAAAGAATCCAGGCAGATTAGTTGGCGTCGATGGCAGTGTATCAAATGAAGAGGATGTAAAAAGAGCTGTTGAAACAGCAGTTGAGAAGTTTGGTCAGTTGAACTTTGGCTTCAACGTAGCAGGTATTGTTAAGACTGAACTGATCATTAAGCAGGATGTTGAAGACTGGAAAAAGACATTGGATGTAGACTTGATTGGTGTCTTCCTTTGCATCAAGCATGAGGCCAGAGCCATGAGAAATAATGGCGGTGGCGCAATCGTCAACATTGCATCATTGAATGCTCATGTACCAATGATCTATGGATCAGCATATGTAGCAGCCAAGGCCGGTGTTGAAATGTTATCAAAGAATGCCGCATTGGAATTAGCACATTATGGCATCAGAGTAAATTCTATCTTACCGGGTCTGATCGCTACACCTATTAATACAAATGTATTGAATGATGAAGTAACATATGGCAAGTTCAAGGAAAGAATCCCACTGAACAGAGCAGCTAAGCCAGATGAAATTGCTGAACCGGCAATCTTCTTAGTTTCAGAAAATGCATCATATGTTAACGGTACTTCATTAGTAGTTGACGGCGGCTGGGAAATCACAGGTTATCCTAACCTGGCTGACTTAAGCAGTGAAGATTCCGCATTTAATTTCGCTGACTAGTGTAAATAATAAAGAGCAATGCCTGGCATTGCTCTTTTCTTATGAATTCTTAATGATTACGTTTCTGATCAGATCAGCTGCATGTTCGCAGGCATCGAAGCATTCTTCCAGACATGCGTAGATGTTGCTCCAGCATAATAATGTCTTACTGTCATCGCACCTGCTGAAGAGTTCATGCATTACTGTGGTATATAGCTTATCACCTTCATCTTCAATGTCATTAACCTGAATGACCTTTTCAATTAATGTATCAGGCTTCTTGAAACCCTTGAGGTTTTCTGACAGTTCATGTAACTGCAGGCAGATCTCAACGATCTTCTTGGAAATGACCTTGGCTTCAGGTGTACATTCCTTAATATCATGCATGTAGAATTCCAGTAATACTTCGTCAATTGTATCGCATACATTATCGTACAGTTCAGATAATGAAACGATGTCATCTCTGTCGATAGGCGGTAAGAATTCCTTGATCAGTTCAGTGATCATTTCACTCTTCTTAATATCTGCTTCATGTTCGATTGAGTGCATGTACTTCATTCTTTCAGGTAATGCATCATGATCGTAGTTTTCAAGTGTTTCACTTAAGTACTGGGCCTGTTTACAGGCTAAAATTGAAATTTCCTTAAAGTATTCAAAATAATCTATCTTATTACTCATTTCTATTCTCCTTTAAAATATGGCAATGAATATCTTTGTTACGATGTAGCCTACCAGACCGCAGCCCGGGAAGGTAAGGATCCAGGTCATGACCATGTCCTTTACAACCAGCCAGTTAACACGCTTGATGCTCTTGCTGGCACCAACACCCATGATGGCACTGGTCTTTACATGTGTGGTTGATACCGGGATACCGGTAAGTGATGATATGAAGATACATAATGCGGCAGCCATGTCTGCACAGAATCCCTGGTAGTTTTCCAGCTTAACCATGTCCATGCCTACTGACTTGATGATCTTCATTCCTCCAACGGATGTTCCAATGCCCATTACTAAGGCACATGTTAACATTAACCACACTGGTGTTGGGATGCCTCCCGCTGAAGTCTTACCCTGAACTAAGGCCATTCCCAATAAGAATACACCCATGAACTTCTGGCCGTCCTGGGCCCCGTGCATGAATGCCATTGAAGCACCAGAGAATATTTCAGCATGTCCGAAGAACTTGTTGGTCTTTCTTCTGTCCATGTTCTTGCATATCATTTCAACCAGCTTTACCATGGCATAACCGATCGCAAAGCCCAGAATTGTTGAAGCAAACAGACCGTAAATGACTTTCTTCCATTCATTGGCGCTGACACCTGACAAGTTACCGTGCATGGCAATTGCGGCACCGGTTAAACCGGCAATCAAGGCGTGGCTTTCAGAAGTAGGAATGCCAAATACACTGGCCAATGATGCCCATAATACAATGGCAACCATGGCAGCGCACAAGGCAATCAATGCCTGGTTTGTATCACTTCCAAAGTCTACGATGTTATAAATTGTTTCGGCAACCTTTGAACTTATGAGCGTCATTATAAACAAGCCTATGAAGTTGAATACGGCAGCCATGTAGATGGCTGGCTTAGGCTTGATGGCTCTGGTAGAAACACAGGTTGCGATGGCGTTAGGTGCATCGGTCCAGCCGTTAACGAATATTACCGCTAAGGTTAACAGAGAGGTAATAATCAGTGCCGGATACTGACCCAGATAACCTATGAATGTCGATAGTGTTAATTCCATAATCTCATCATTAAAGCCAATATCAGAATAATTGGCGTTATCATCAGGATGTTCCATTTCAGGATGTATTCATACTTGGAGTTCTTCTTGATCTCGTTACAGGCAAAACCAAGACCGGTTCCAACTACGAACAGTGATAATTCATCCCAAATTGGTTCAATAATACTAATTAATTCTTCCAATTGGTTTTTTCCTTTCTATTAAAAAAGTACAGTAGCAATCTACTGTACCAACTACACCTATCCCAAAAGTGACAACTCAAGCACAGCAGTTTGCGGTGACTGAGTCTCACAATTTAAAGCAAGCCGGGTTCATTGAGAACCGAGGTGACGACTTAACTGCGCTTTTGCGCCTGTTACTCCCTCATCAGCGTCATTTTAACACATATGTTTTTTCATACAAAGCGTTTTTTCAATGTAAACGCTTAACGAAATGTAATATTTATGTAAAGAAAAACAGGGCTCTAAAGTAAACTGACACTGATTCTGAAATATACCGTAAGAATTCCTTAATCAGATTTTAAGAGAAGAATGGATTGCTCAATGGTAGAATGAAACAGGAAAGAGTGGTCATATGAAGAAAGCAGTATTATTGTTGGCGATTTCGTTATTATTAACATTATTTTCGGGATGCTCACAAAAGGAAGTGATACCTGAAGAAGATGAGATGATCGTAGAAGTAGATATCAGTGAGATAAGTGATCCGGTTTACAGATTGGATATCTCATATTTTCTGGATGATGAGTTAATGGGTGGAATGGCTGTAAGTAATGTCGACACTACTGAATACAAGGGACCGGTCTATTTTGTTTTTCTGCCGGAAAACTTCCCGGGAAACGGAAACCTAGAGAATTTCAGTTTTCAGATTACTGTTTCCGGAGATAAGAATGGAATCAATGATCTGTTTTCCTCTGCTGAACTCATGGGTTCAACAGAAGCATGTGAACAGTTTAGGGTTGAATATGGAAAACTACATCACTACAAGGTGACGGGCAGTTTTGAAAAAGGATTTACTTTGGAAAAGAATTAAATAAAAAGAGAATATCATAGTAAAAGGCATCGTGAGATGCCTTTCGCTGTTATTATTACTGTTTGATTTCGCCGGCTTTTATAAGTGCTGATCTGGTTAAGGCCGGGCCAATCAACTCATAAATCAGAACACTGAATAATACGACGTTACGAATCAATGTTCCTTCTGTTGTTCCAAGGGCCATGGCTGTTGAAGACATGCCTAAGGCAACGCCAGCTTGTGGAAACAGTGTAATGCCAAGATAACGGATTACATTATCTGAACACTTGGTCATTCTGGCACTGAATGATGCCCCACAGTACTTACCAATCATACGACAGATGACATAGGTAACACCAATGATGATGATCTGGATATTGGTGAATACACCTAAGTCCAAAGCTGCACCGCTTAGTACAAAGAATACGGTATAAAGTGGTACGGTCCATTCATCACTTCTGAAGAATACTTCTTCGGAATATTGTGAGGTGTTACAGAAGACAGTACCCATCATCATTAATACCAGTAATGATGAAAAGCCAATCTCTAACTGACCAAACTGATAGTTTAAGCCAGAAGCAGCCAGGGCAAAGAATACTAATGAAATGGCTAAAGCCAGTCTTGAGCCGGCACTGTGGAATGTTGTTTCAAGCTTTGAAAGAACTAAACCAATGAGTGAACCCATTATTACTGAACCAACAATTTCAACTAACGGGTTGATAAGTACGGTGATTACACTTAACTGGCCGCCTTCAAGGGCTTGAGCAACACCAAAGCTTAAGGCAAATATTACCAGACCGACTGCGTCATCCAAAGCAACAATTGGCAATAATAATTCTGTTACCGGACCTTCAGCGTGGTACTGCTTGATGACTAACAAGGTTGCGGCAGGAGCTGTGGCAGCTGCGATGGCACCCAAGGTCAGACATACTGATAATGGCAATACTTCATCACCGAAGATGAAGTGTAAGACAATTAGGGCAATATCTACGACGACCGTAGAAGCAACAGCCTGTAATACACCGATTACCAATGCCTGTTTACCTGTATTCTTTAACTTATCAAGTCTGAATTCAGCGCCGATTGAGAAAGCGATGAAGGCCAGGGCAACATCATTGATGTTATGCAGGGAGTTAACAGCCTCAATACTGTCCAAGCCATTATATCTGCCTAAAAGGTATGGACCGGCAATGATACCGGCAATTAAAAAAGCCGTTACGTTCGGGAAATTGAGATGAAGAACCTTGAATAATCTTGTCATCATCATTCCAGAGAAAAGCGCTACGGCGACAACAAATATCTTATTCATAAAAAACCTCCTGACAAATGCCGTTATAGGTGTAACGAAAGTTGCAGGAATAACCGACAGTTTTCTATTATAGTCCTTATTTTTTTTAAAATCAATATTATATATACGAAGGTATGCTAGAATATGAGTATGAACATTAATGAGACCAGAAAGTACTACGAAAGCATGACTGCGCAAGACATGTGTCAGTGTGGTAACTGTCAGAACTTCTACAGAAGGATATCAGAAACGTATCCTGAAGTAGCGGCTTTTCTTAGTGATCTTGGGGTAGACATTGAAAAGCCACATGAGGCATGGGCAATAGAAATTGAAAATGATAAATTAATGTATCCTGATGTGCAGTATGTGGTAATGGGAAGTAAGAGTGATTTTAAGGAAACAGAAATATCAGGAGTTAAGATCTATCTGGCAGATTCATATCCGCCAACTGATGTTGATGAAGAACACTTTGTGATAGAAAGCGGTCCGTATTATCTTAAAAATAAAGCTCGCTAATATAGTTTAGCGAGCTTTTAAAATGTCATAATTATTCAACCATGTAGGCAACTCTACTGCGTCCATAACCGTAATTATCCCTGTTGGCATATACAACGATGATGGAGAATATCAGAGTGAAACAGTTGCCGGCCAGGAATGAGAACCATACTCCCTTTACCCCAAATATTAACGGTAATAATACAATGGTCAGGTTGGAGAATATTATTTCCTGTAAGATGGTTATCAAGGTACTTGATCTGATGTTTCCCAGGGAAGTAAAACACATTCTGGCGCCAATGTTATAACCGAAGAACAGGAAGCCGTATGGCGCGATTTTTAAACCGTAGTCGATCAGATCCTTAATGTCAGCTGCGGCCTGCCCTGTGAATAATACGGCCAGTGGCTGTGAGAATAACAGATAAAGAACAATGGTCAGGACAATTAACATTGTTGCCTCAGTGAATATGATCTTTAACAGATGATTCAGTTTCTTCTTATTTCTTTCACCCATGGCATAGCTTAGTAATGGGCCGCTTGCACCAAATAAACCGAAGAAGGCGCTCATGAAGGTGAATGAAATGTTATTTACAATCGTATAGGCTGCCAGGTAAGCTTCATTACCGAAGTGTAATAATGAAAAGTTACTGATGATGGAACCTACACCAACTGAAATGTTGGAGAAGAAGGTTGATAATCCATATCGGCAGCTTTCAAGTACCAGCTGTGGTAAGCTTCCTGAAGGCTTGGCAAAGCCAACTTCAGCTTTCTTACTGCTGTAAAACAGAATTCCAATGAGCACCTGAATGGTAGTGGCAATTAAGTTGGCATATGCTGCACCAACCATGCCAATGCGGCGGTATACGACAAAGAACCAGTCAAAGAAGATGTTGCTGGAAACGTTAAGCATTGTTGAGAACAGTTCCATCTTTGGAGCCCCGGCTGGGACATAGAAACGGGCAAACATGTTTCCCAACATGGTTAACGGTACATACAGACAGCTAATGTTTAAAAAGCTTATGGCATATGGATGAATGATGTCGGTAGCTCCTAACAGTCTTAATAATTTGTCTTTAAACAAAAACTCCAAGAGCATGATCACTAAGCCTAATACAAAGGATACTAATAGTATTGCGGTAAAGTCACCCTTGGCTTCCTCATCTCTTTTTTCACCGAGCTTACGGGAAACTAACGTTGAAACACCACCTAACAAAGCAGAAAAGGCACCATGCATCATGAACAGCGGCATCAGAATACTGAAGGCTGATTCAGCGTTGGTTCCTACGTAACGCGTAATGAAAAGACCGTCATCAATGGTATAGAGACAGTTGATCATGAATTCATTTAAGATTGCCGGTGCGGTAAATCTTATTAATGAGGAAAGCGTATAGTCTTTTCCAATCGTTTTTACATCTTTGTTTGCCATAGTCAAAACTATAACATGTTCTGATACAATTTTTCAACTTATTAACTTTTTTTATTAAGCCAACAGATGTCACAGGTGTTATAATGTAGGTGAAAATAATATTTCTGTTTAAAAACTGAAAACATAATAATTTGGAGGATAATTTAAAATGAAGAAAGGTTCAAAGCTTTTGACGTTGCTTTTGGCGTTTGCGTTAGTTTTCAGCACGTTTGCCTCAAGCTTTACTGTTGAAGCTGCTACAGAAACTCAGTACACCAATGCGGCTGAAATAGCTCAGCTGGTATCTGACGGTTATAATGGCGGTGTAAAGGGCCCTATCACTGTAACAAAGGGCAGATTACAGAAGACTTTCTCAAACAAGGAAATATATCTGATCACCTTATCAGGTACAGAATGGGTATTCAATCAGTCAACCGAAGCCATTACCGACTTATTCTCAGGATTCAATCTGAAGAGTGCATATTATTATAATGTTGTTAATGTCATTCTCGATAACATTCCTAGAGGTTCAAATCTGATTCTGGCCGGCCATTCTCTTGGCGGCATGATTGCTCAGCAGGTCGCAGCCGACAGTACAATCAAGGCATACTATAATATCTTAAATACCGTAACATTCGGTTCGCCATTACTGTCAGCCGGCTCACGTGAAGGAACTGTAAAACGTCTGGGTGACATCAATGACCCTGTTCCATTACTCTCAGCCAATATCTTCGTAAAGCCATTGTGGGCACTGTTTGGTCTTAACCGTGAAAACGGCGGTTATTATCTGAAACCGATCACAGCTCATAAGGAATGTTACAAGAGAGTGGATGTCTGGGGTAAGTATGACGTAACCGGTACAAAGTACGGCAGCGCTAAACTGTATCTTGACTTAGGCACAAGACAGTTCTACAAATCACCAATAATTGACTGGTAGTTTTATTTTTTTCATATACATTTCTTTCTGGAAAAGGCAGGACGGACTGCAACGTAACCTGCCTTTTTCATATGGCTTAATGAAGGACCTTAATTAATGTATAATACAATTAGAAAAAAGGTGAATATCATGAAGAAACTGTTGAGTCTTGTTTTGTGTGTTTTATTAATGGCTAGCTGCAAAAATGCTCCTGCTGAAAACAATAATGGAAAGAAAGGTGAACCGGAAGTGGAAGGAATTACATTTGAAGACAGAAACATAACCGTTAAACTAGATTTTACTGAGGGTACAGGCTTTGAGTGGTTGGTTGTTAATAAAACTGATAATCTGATTATAACTGATGACAGTTACCATGTTGACAGAGATGAGCCTGCTTCTACGGGGGAATCCGGAATCTATACAATGAACTGCAGCATCATTGATGATGACAACGCTGATCTGATCCTTAAGCTGGAGCGAAAGGGGGACATGACTGCTCAATACATATCATTAAGATTCTACAGTGATGGTACAAAGATAACGGGTGTTGATAGAAAGAACTACATTGTTAACAATGACTTTGAAGTATTATATGAACGATTCAGCGTTGGCGGTCTTCTGATGCAGATGCTGAAAGGGTGGGAATATGAAACCTATGACAAAAACGGCACCTGTGGCTTTCTGCTCAGAGTTGAAGGAGAAAAAGGCGAGATTGAATATCTCTACACTGATCTGAAAGAATTTAAAGATAAGAACAGTTTCGAAGGAAAGATCATGGTTTCTGATAATGAATACACTGTTGGTTATGATGAAGACCATAACATACTATATATGCATGATGGTGAAAATGTACTGGTTAGACTGAGCAACGCAAAATGGGCAAATGACCGCCTGCCGGAAATCATCATCATGACTGACTTGATGGACATGGAACCATATAATGAGTAAAAGAATCTTATATATTCAGACTAATGAAAAGGCTTAATACTTTCCAGTATAAGCCTTTTTAATGTGTGTCTTCGTCAGATTTTTCGTTGCTTCTTCATAGTGCTTGGAACAGTAAATGTTAAAGATGATATCTATGAGATTCAGTTGAGATATTCTTGAAGACATTGTACCGCAGGAGAATAATGATTCATTTGAACTTGAGTGAATGGTCTTGTTACAGAGCTTTGAAAGTGAACTTTCCCCATAATGAGTAAGTGCTGCACAATAAGCGTTATTTCCTTTTGCTATTCTGGCTAATTCCAATAGTTCTTCTGTTTCTCCTGAGAAGGAGACAAAAAGACAGAAGTCATTACTCTTACAGTTCAATGCCTGAATCATTTGGGTATGGTATTCAGTTGTATAAAAACAGCTTCGGCCAAGACGGGTCATTTTAATGTACATGTCATTACATATGCCAAGGGATGAACCTAAACCGAAGACATAGATGTTATGACTTTCATACAGCTTATCTACTACTTCTTCAATGGTTTTATTATTAATCAAATGACGAGAATCATGTAATGACTGAATATTATTCTGAGTAGTCTTTTCGATTATTTCACTAATTGAGTCAGTTGCCATGATTGGATTATCTTCATGAGTTTCAGTATCGCCAAAGGCCATTAGTTCAGCCAATAGGGCATGTTTGAACTCCTTGAAGCCATCATAGCCCAGCTGTTTACATAATCTTACTATTGAACTAGGAGAAGAATAGGACTTCTTGGCCAGTTCATGAATGGACATTTTTGTGACCTGATCAGGATTGTTGATGATGAAATCGGCAATCCCTTTTTCTACTGCCGAGACATTATTGAAAATTGATCTTAACTGTATTATTGGTTTCATTTCATGTGCTCCTTTGCCAGATTAAAAGGTTTATATGAAATATTGTACCAAATATTTTATAACTGTGTGAAATAAAATTTTGGAAAACTATAATTAAGGTATATATGAGGACAATAATATGGAAATAATCAATTATTTACAGAAGTATGAAGGGCAGATAGTCGATTTATGGAACCGCTGCTGCACCTTTGACAGTATCGATGTAAAGAAATTCCGTAAGCAGGCATTGTTTGATGATAACTTTGATCCTGCTCTTTCCTGGATAGCTTTAGATGGGGATAAGGTTGTCGGTTACATTCTGGCAACGAAAAGAAAGTTCCCGTATCTGGAAAGAGGAACAGAACCAACCAGGGGCTGGATCAATGTCATCTTCGTTGACGAGGAATACAGAAAACAGGGAATAGGTCAGAAGCTTCTTGATCTGGCTGAAAACAAGTTAAAGGAAATGGGTGCCACTAATATTACCCTAGGCGCTTATTCACCATCATATTTCTTCTGGGGCTTGGATCCTGATCATTATCCGGAATCAATTGAATTCTTTGAAAAGAATGGCTATAAGGGCTCTGAACAGCACTATTCAATGGGTAAGGATCTGCATGGTTTCCAGATTCCAGAGAAAACAAGAGAAAAGATGAAGGCTGCTGAAGAGAAGGGCTATCGCTTCTTCAACTTTGACTACAGCTATTGTGTTGAATTACTGGAATTCCTGAAAAAGGAATTTGGTGGCGGCTGGAAGAGAAATGCCTTATTAGCCATGCAGCAGGGAATAGCTGAAGATGTTCTTGTGCTGGTAACTGATCCAAGTGGTAAAATATGTGGTTGCTGCAACAGGGCAATCGACGGTAATCCTATGAGGTTTGGACCAATAGGCATTGCAGAAAGTGAAAGAAATGCCGGTTTAGGCAGTATATTACTGGATTACACCTGCTTTGAAATGTGTAAGAAGGGAATATACAGAATGTATTTCATAACAACCGATGATCCTGGCAGAAGATATTACGAAAGAAATGGATTATCTGTGATCCGTAGATTCATAACATATAAAAAGGAGATATAACATGAGCAACATTAAAAGAGTAGTTTCAATTGGTGCCCACAGCCTGGATGCCGAGTTAATGGGCGGACCATTATTACTTCGTTATGCCAGACAGGGAGCACACGTTACCTGCATGCATGTAACCCAGGGCAGACTGGAAGATCCAAACGCTACCAAGGAAGAATGCGAAGCATATCTTAAGCAATTACTGGAACAGAACAGAATCGCTGCTGAACACTTGGGCGGTGATTCAATCTGGTTAGGTTATGTAAGTTCAAACATGCCTTCAACAACAGAGTTCGCTGACCGTCTGGAGAAATATTTCACCGATGAAAAGGTTGATCTGGTCATTACTCACTGGCGTGGCTCAATGCATCCTAGACACATCAATACTCATGATGCCGTTGTTACTGCCGTAAAGCACATGCATCAGAAAGGTTCAAATATCAAGCTGGTTTATGGCGAAACATTTGAAGACCTAGTTGGATTCATTCCTCAGTCATATTTCGTCTTAACCCAGGAAGAAGTAGAGCAGTGGTATAAGGCTTTGAATACATACACTGTCTTCAGAGGTGGGGTCAATGATTTCCCTTATCAGAAATACTACCCAACAAATCTGAAGGTAAGATCAATTGAGGCCGGCACCGATGGGCCAACAGTATGCTACATGCATGCCTCATTAATTGAAAATGAAATGTGGTAAAGGTGAACGACAATGGGAAAGTTATACGTAAGAGTAGATGACCGTCTGGTTCATGGTCAGACCGTAATGGCCTGGGGCCCGACCTTAGGCATTAAGGAAATAATCGCTGTTGATGATGTATCAGCAGCCAACCCAATGCTGAAGTCAATCATGACCATGGGTGTTCCAAAGAACTATAAGACAAGCTTTGTTACAAGTGCAGAGGCCATTGATTTATTAAGCAAGCCTTCTGATGTTACAAGATTGCTCATCGTAAAGTTCCCTTCAGTTCTGGGAAAACTGAAGGAAGTAATAAAGGATTGCGAAATCATTTACTTAGGCAACATTGCCAAGAGAAGTGATACAAATCATCAGTTGTCAGGTGCCACAGGCATATTCTTCTTATCTGATGAAGATGTAAAGACAATTGATGAACTTGTTGAATCTGGATTAAAAGTCTGTTTCCAGCAATTGCCAACTACCAGCATGACAACCTGGGCAGACTTTAAGAAAACATTATAAGGAATAAAGGAAAAGAAGGAGATAATTATGAGTACAATTCAAATTGTTCTGGTTGCACTATTTGTCTATCTTGGTTCCATCGGCTCAGTTGTAGGTAATACAATTGGCTGGTACGCTTTAGGTAGACCATTAGTTGCTTCATTTGTAGTAGGTGTTATTACCGGAGACTTGCAGGATGCAATGGTAGTAGGCATACCATTACAGATCATGTACATGGGTTCGGTAACTCCAGGTGGAGCTGTTGCATGGGATTTGTCATATGCAACTTACATCGGTACTGCTGGAGCTATCATGTTCGGTAAGGGTGCTGGTGCTTCTGAACTGATCGGTTACGCAGTATTGTTTGCCGGTATCGGTGGATTTGTTGGTCAGTTAATGTGGAACTTATCATATGCACTTAACCTGCCATTAAACAGACTTGCCAAGAAATATGCTGATGCAGGTGATACAAAGCACATGTATGTTCCTAACGTTGTCGGTGGTCAGATAATCGGTTTTGCCTGCAGATTCATTCCTGCAGTAATCGTCTTATCAGCACTTAACTTAGGATCTGCACAGGCTGATTTCGCTAACATGATCCCTGGCTGGTTAACACAGTTCTTATCAGTATTCGGTGGCATGATGGCTGCTCTTGGAATGGGTATAATTCTGTCATTCTTAGTAAAGAAGGGCTGGCATTACGCAGTCTTCTTAGCAGGCTTCATTCTTGTTACATATTTCAATCTGTCTACAATGGCAGTAGCAGTAATCGCAACGATCGTTGGTGTTGTCTTCTATGCTGCTGAAACAAAGGAGGCTTAAATCATGGCTGAAAAGAAAATAAGTCCAAAGACATTAAAGAAGTCTTTCTTAAACTGGTTCTTCTGGAACGGCTGTTCACAGCAGGCTGAATCAATGCTGGGTATGGCATTTGGTCAGTCAATGGCTCCGGTAATTGATGAATTATATGATACAAAGGAAGAAAAGGCAGCTGCCTTAAACAGACACATTACATTGTTCAATACTGAATCACAGGTTGGTTCAATCTGTAACGGCATTACCTGTGCCTTGGAAGAATCATTGGCAAATGGCCAGTGTACTCCTGAAGTAATTGAATCAGTTAAGGTTGCCTTAATTGGTCCTACAAGTGCAATTGGTGACTCTTTATGGGTCGCAACGATCATCCCAATTCTGTTGACAATCTGCTTGTCAATTGCAGAAGCTAATCCATCAACAGCATGGATCGGCGCAGTCATTTATCTGATTGCCTATCCTATCGGCACCTGCATCTTAAGCTGGAACTTATTCAGATTAGGTTACAGATCAGGCTTAGAAGGATTACAGAACTTAATGGCATCAGGCAAGCTTGATAAGCTGACAGATGCATTAACATTGGTTGGCTTAATTGTTACCGGTGCATTAACTGCTTCATTCGTTTCAGCTTCATTACCAATTCAGATCACTAAGGAAGTAGCTGACTATACAGGTGCTGAAGTTGTATACAACACTGTAGTATTATTCAACGCTGATAACATGCTCAACAGCATTTTCCCTAAGATCTTACCATTAGGCTTAACCTTATTAGTTTACTATCTGTATTCTAAGAAGAAATGGTCTCCAATGAAGCTCATGGGCTTAATCGCTGTATTGGCAGCTATCTTAACCGCCATCGGTAAGGTATCAGGCGTTTACTAGAATTTAAGATATTAATGCTGGGAAACAGATGTTGTCTTCTCCCCTGGGTGAATATTTAGGAGCATTGCTCATTGCGGGTACGAGATATTCTGGAAAAATACATCTGTAATAAAAAAGGAACTTACGAGTTCCTTTTTTTATAGCTTTAACAGTAATGCCGGATATTTAACTATGACGTTAATGTTGTAGTAGAAAGGTGAATGGTCTACCAGATGGAATAATGCCGCACACACGTCAATGAGATCTTCCTTTAAAGGATGTTGCGAGGTATAGCCAACACACAGGAATCTTAACAGACCATAGGTTGCACATAAGCCCTTGTAGGCATCCGTCTTGTCAAAACGTGAGTCAACGAAAGGGAAGTTCTCATACATCATGGAATTGTTGATGAGGTTTTCAAAAAATCTCATCCAGTCAGGGAATCTTTCTTCAAAGGCAACGCAGTCCCGCCTGTAAAGAACTTCATTGTTTCTGTAACGGTTAATTACTGTTTCTGCGTAGTCGGAAAGAATGCTGAAGCGATTTACCAGTGTTTCCAATACTTCTATTGCCATCTGGATCGGATCATCAGCCTGTAATGAGTCATGCTTAAAGGCTTCTTCGTTTACCAATAGACAGACCTTTTCAATGTTATGGCTTAAGCTGTTTGTCTTATCAGAGAAGATCTTCTGAAACTTTAAAATCATTTCGACATCTTCTTGAGAAACGGTTGAGATGTTATTGGCTGAGGTATTAAGTTCCGTTTTTGTCAGATTAAGGTTTTCACTGTCATAAATGAGTTCAACCGTTCTTTCACAGGCATTGGAACAGATGGCCATATTCTGATCATTTATTCGCTTGTAACTGCGAGGGAATAAGCGGCAGATTTCAGGAATGAACTGTTCCCCCTTTTCCTTATGTAAAAGACACAAGCCATCCTGATAAAGCTGACACTCACCAAGCCAGTTGAAGTCTATTAATCTGTACCGTTCTTCACTTATGATCTCAGGTTCCTTAAAGCCTAGTGAAATACGCTTACTAAGTTCATCAGAACAATCTGCGGTAATTATGCGTTCATAGGCAGCCTTACTGACAGGTATGCGCCATCTGCTGCAGCATGTGCTGCGGCATTTGTCAGTCTTACAGCTAAACTTCTTGAAATAATCAGGTACCAGCCATTCGTTGTTTTTCATAAGTGTGTTCCTTTGAGACATTCAATATTTTAGAAAAACAGACGTGAAAAATCCATTAAAATACACAAATTTACATGCGCACAATGGTATAATCAAGGTAAGAAAAAAGCGAGGAAATAATAATGCCAATTGAACTACTATCTGAGAAAGTCATTCATAGCCTCTTTTTAAAGGGCTTAGGTTTAATGCCGGCTCCTAAGGTAATTGAGGGAAAGAAGTTAATTGCCTGCATCGGTGACAGCGTTACCTATGGTGCTGGCGTACAGGGACAAACGGAATATACATGGGAATACTATCTTAATGAACTATTGGGAAATGAGTATCAGGTTCTGAACTATGGAATCAATGCCAGAACCTTAATGAGCAGTGGTGATTATCCATACACTAAGGAAAGATACTACAGGATTTCTCAGAGCGTTGAAGCTGATACCTACATTCTGATGTTAGGTACAAATGATGCCAAGCCATATAACTGGCATGAAAAGAAATTTGAAAATGAATATCTGTTCTTTGTCAGAAGCTTTCTTGATTTGCCACATAAGCCAAGAGTTATCTTAATGACCCCACCGCAGTGCTATCCAGATCCTGAGATAGGCGTGGTAGCCTTTGACATCGATGCTAATAACATTGATAACTACATTGTTCCAATCGTTAAAAAGATTGGTGAACAGTTAAATCTGGAAGTCATTGATCTGCACGAATATACCCAAGAGCACCCAGAGTGGTTTGTTGATGGCGTACATCCAAATGCCACAGGCAATAAGATGTTTGCGGAACTCATCTGTAACAGTTTCATTGAAAGATAGACATGTCTCTGAAATGAGACAGTAAGGTTCAAACTGAGCAGTAATACGGTGGTATTTCTTGAATCATGACCGTAATAATGATAAGATGATTAAGTTAAATAAAGGGGATGAACATTTATGAAAAACGATGCTGTTAAAAAAGTAGTTGCTACTGGTATCGGTGCTGCATTATTCTTTGTATTAGCCCGTTTCGTAGCAGTTCCAAGTGGTATTCCTAATACCAACATTGCCTTCCAGTATGGAATCCAGTCATTCTTCGCTGTAGTCTACGGACCAGTTGTTGGTTGTCTGTCAGGTTTCATCGGTCACGTTCTCACAGACATGAGCTGGGGCGGCGTTTGGTGGTCATGGGCATTCGGGACAGCCGTATATGGCCTGATCGTTGGTTTATTCGCTAAGAAGATCAACATTGAAAGCGGCGAATTCGGTAAGAAGGCTCTTGTTAACTTCGCAATCGCAAACTGCCTGGCTAATGTAGTTGCATGGCCTATCATCGCAGCTGTAGGTGACGTAGTCATTTACAAGGAAGACTTCAAGATCGTTGTTGCACAGTTAGCTGTAGCTGCTATCGCAGACTTCTTATGTGCAATGGTAATCGGCGGTTTATTACTGTACGGCTATTCAAAGACAATCGCTAAGACCGGTTCACTGGATAAGGAATAACGATTTGTATTTTACAGGCTTAAAGTTAGTTCCGGTCTATGACCTGAATGAACTGTAGGCCTTTTTTTGTTTTCTTAAAGAGGTATGTTTATGAGTGAAATGACCCCAATAATCAGTTTTAAGAACTTTTCATTCCAATACAATGCCCAGAAGCGTCCAACCTTAAAGGACATCAATCTGGACATCTATCCGGGTGAAAAGATTCTGATCTGCGGTGCCTCAGGCTCAGGTAAGAGCACCCTAGGCAATTGCATCAACGGCCTTATACCATTTTCCTATAATGGCAAGATCGAAGGCTCTTTAACGGTTGACGGCATAGAAACAAAGAATTCATCTATTTTTGAACTTTCAACCAGAGTCGGTACGGTCTTACAGGACCCTGATGGTCAGTTCGTAGGCTTGACGGTAGGTGAAGACATTGCCTTTGCCCTGGAGAATGACTGTATTGAACAGGGCAAGATGATTGAATTAACAGATCATGCCGCAATGCAGGTTGGCATTGAAAAGCACATGAAGAAGGCACCTTACGATTTGTCAGGCGGCCAGAAGCAGCGTGTTTCAATGGCCGGTGTATTGGTTGATGATGTAAAGATCTTATTATTTGATGAACCTCTGGCAAACCTTGACCCGGCAACCGGCAAGGGTGCAATTGAATTAATTGAAAAACTGAAGAAGGAAACCAATACGACTGTTGTCATTATTGAACACCGTATTGAAGATGCCTTGTGGGAAAATGTCGATAGGATCTTATTAATGGCTGATGGCTGCATCGTTGCCGATAAGAAGCCTGAAGACATGTTAAGAAGCCCGTTACTAAATGAATATGGCATCAGAGAACCGTTGTATCTCACAGCCTTGAAATATGCCTCTGCAGACATTAATAAAGTTGAGCACATTGATAATATCCGTCAATTGAAGCTGGAAAAGGAAGAAGTAAACTCAGTCAGAGACTGGTACCTTTCACAACAGCGTCAACAGACGGTTAACGATAACGATTATATTTTAGAAACTCAGGATCTGAGCTTTGCCTATGATGGCAAGGAATATGTCTTAAATGACATTAACGTCAAAATCAGAAAAGGAGAAATGTTATCAATAGTCGGCAGAAACGGTGCCGGCAAGAGTACCTTCTGTAAATTGGTCTGTGGTTTTGAAAAGCCACAGAAGGGTAAGGTATTCTTCAAGGGTGAAGATGTAACCGATACGACCATCCGTCACAGGGCAGCTCACATTGGCTATGTCATGCAGAACCCTAACCAGATGATTTCCCAGATCCAGATCTTTGATGAAGTTGCCATGGGTATTGCCAATATCGGCTTAAGCAAGGAAGAGATTCAGGAAAGAGTATATGAAACCTTAAAGGTATGCGGCTTATATGAATTCCGTAACTGGCCGATAAGTGCCTTGAGCTTTGGCCAGAAGAAGAGAGTTACCATTGCCTCAATCTTGGTAATGGGACCGGAAGTAATCATTCTTGATGAACCTACCGCTGGTCAGGACTTGCGTCACTATACGGAAATCATGGAATTCCTAAAGGATCTTAATAAGCAGGGCATAACGGTAATAATTGTTACTCATGACATGCACTTAATGCTGGAATATACATCCAGAGCAATAGTTTTCTCCAATGGCCAGATGGTTGATGACAAGGCCGGCAGTGCCGTGCTTTGTGACCCTGAACTTGTTGAAAAGGCAGCCTTGAAGGAAACAAGTCTATTCAATCTTGCCACTATGTGCGGCATAGATGATCCAGTCAGCTTCGTTGACTGCTTCATTGACTGTGACAGAAGGGAGAGAGAACATGAATAACCGTGTACTTAATTACATTCCAAAGGACAGTTTCATTCACCGTCTTTCCGGTACGACCAAGCTCATCATCTTCCTGACTTTCTCAGTATTGTGTGGCTTGTCATTTGATACCAGAGTATTGATCGTATTACTGTTACTGTCATTACTGGGTTTCCGTTTAAGTAAGATCAAACTTTCAGAAATCAGACTCATGAGTACGTTTCTGGTAATATTCATTACCTTTAACTTCATATTGCTGTTTCTGTTTAACCCGGATTACGGCACGGAAATGTATGGTACCAGAACGGTATTGTTTCATCTGGTAGGCAGATATTACGTTACGGCTGAACAGATGTTCTACCAGTTCAACGTTGCCTTGAAATATGTCATCGGTTTCCCTATCGCAATCTTGTTCATTTCAACGACCAATCCATCTGAATTTGCGGCTTCATTAAGCGCAATAGGTGTGCCGTACAGAGTCAGTTATTCTGTATCACTGGCCTTACGTTACATCCCTGACATTCAGAAGGACTATCATGAAATAGCCCAGAGTCAGGAAGCCAGAGGTGTTGGCTTAGGCAAGGATGTTAAACTTGTTGAAAGAGTTAAGAATGCGGTCAAGATCTTATTGCCGCTGGTTCTTACTTCCTTACAGCGCATTGATACGATTTCCAATTCAATGCAGCTAAGAAGCTTTGGCAAGAACAAGAAGAGAACCTGGTATGTTAAGAAGAAATTAACAGTAGCTGACTATTCAGTAATAGCCTTCTGTGCAATTCTGTTTATCGTCGGCATGATCGTTACCAACCAGGGCGGCAGTAACATATATAATCCATTCATTTAAGGAGTAGTAGTTTTTATGAAGAAAATGTTAGTATTTCAAACTGATTTTACATATAAGGAGGGAGCTGTAGCGGCCATGTATGGTGTTGTCAAAAGCGTTGACATGGACATTGAAATCATCACCGCTACTCATGAAATTCCTCAGTATGATACCTGGAGCGCATCATACAGACTTTACCAGTACATAGATTTCTGGCCAAAGGGAACAATATTCGTTTCCGTTGTTGACCCGGGTGTAGGAACAAGCCGTAAGGCCTGTGTCGCCAAAACCAAGAATGGTTACTACATCGTTACACCGGATAACGGTTCTTTAACACATGTAGACAGATACTTTGGCATTGAGACAGTCAGAGAAATTGATGAAACCATCAACCGTCTGCACCGTGAAGATAATGGAGCTGTATCAATCTTCCATGGCCGTGACTTATTTGGCTATTGCGCTGCCAGACTGGCAAGCGGAATCATTTCCTATGAACAGGTTGGCAAGGAATATCCGGTAAGTGAGATCGTCAGATATGAGATCGCTGAACCGGTAATCAAGGAAGACCGAATCGAAGGAATGTTTGAGATCAATGATCCTAACTTCGGTAACCTCTGGACCAACATCACCTTAAAAGATTTCCTAAAGGCAGGGTTCAAGATGGGTGACAAGGTTCATACTGTTATTTACAAGAAGGATGAAGTTGTCTTTGACCAGTTCATTCCTTACTATGATTCATTTGGTAAGGCTGCAGATCACAGCGTAATGATTTATAACAATGAAATTAATAAGATGGGCTTAGCTGAAGTGGTCGGTAACTTATGTGAAGATTACAAGTTAGGCTACGGCTCAGATTATAAAGTGGTATTTGCTCATGAATAAGTTATTAGTATTTCAGACGGACTTTGGCCTTGATGACGGTGCCATCAGTGCCATGGAAGGCGTTGCCTTCAGTGTAGACTTTGACTTGAATATTCGTCACTTAACTCATAACATTCCACCGTATAACATCTTTGATGCTTCCTACAGATTGCATCAGGCCATGAATTACTGGCCTGAAGGAACAGTCTTTGTATCAGTGGTTGACCCTGGTGTCGGTTCAGAACGTAAAAGCATCGTTGCCAAGACGGTAACCGGTCAGTACATTGTTACTCCTGATAATGGTACAATTACCCACATTAATAAGTTCATCGGCATTGAAGAGATAAGATTAATAGAAGAGGGTACTAACAGATTAAAGAATTCTGAACTCTCATATACCTTCTATGGCCGTGACGTATATGCCTATACGGGTGCCAGACTGGCAAGTGGGACAATCAGTTTTGAAGACATCGGACCGGTAATGAATAAAGATGAAGTTGTCTTGCTGGAATTATATGGCTGCCATGACATTGAAAACGGGGTTATGGGGCAGATCGACATTCTTGATGTAAGATTTGGTTCACTTTGGACTTCGATCCCATATGAAAAGTTCAGACAGTGTGGATTCAATTTAGGTGATGACATACTGGTAGAAATACTCCATGACGGCACAAAGGTTTACTCTAATATGATCAACTATGGTAAGTCATTTGCGGATGTTGCCATAAACGAACCTTTGATTTACATGAATTCAGCCTACCACATGGCGGTAGCCATTAACCAGGGCTCCTTCTCGAAGGCCTATGGCATTGGAACGGGAAAAGACTGGAAAATCACAATGACAATGAAATAAAAACCTGGCGATTGCCAGGTTTCAACGTCCTAATAGTATGGCTATTAACCAGATGTAACAGATCGTTTTCGGTATCATTAACATGCCTATCATTGGCTTTTTGTGCGCTAATAATACGACGGCCATGTAACATACGAAGCTGATGATTACCAATACTGCCATTAAGGCTTCGTGATAGATAATTAACAGATAAGCTACGGTAATGATGCCCATGATCACAAATGGAATGTTTCTGATCAAACCCCAGTTACCGTTATCTTCACGGCTGAACCACTTGTTCTGCGGGAACAGACATAATACCATTCTGATTACTGCCAGAACTATTAATAATGGTCTGATGTATGGAAGAGTGGCAACTTCCGGCTTTAACTCCTTCATGACGGAAAATAACAGGATGTAGAAAATGGTCATGGTGATTGAAGAAACAAGGTTTCCCAAACCCAGCCAGAAGTTCGTTTTATCACTTTCTCCTTTGATGTTCACGATTATTCTCGGGATTAAATGGAACGCGTCACCGCAGCCTAATAACAGGGTCATTACGGCGCAGTACTTATTGAAGTTTCCTTCTCTATTGGTAAACATTATGCCGGCAATAAGGGCAAAAATAAGATATCCTGCACAGAACACACTTTCACCAATTCTCATGCCCAATGGTTTTTCCTTTTTCATAATTGATACTTCCTTTGTATGAAGGATATTATAAACGCATATGGAATATATAAACAAGGGTTATGAAAAGAAAATGGTGTTGCCACCATTTCTATTTTTTAGTACTGAGCATCTTTCTTAATTCACTGTTCAGTTCCTTGAAGATGCCTTTAGGGTCTGTCTCATCTAACAGTTCAATTATCTTGCCTGTTTCCTTTTCAGGCATATCCAGGTCATCGGCAATGTTTCTGAGCTTGTTGTATGTTATGTAGTCACGGATCTCAGAAACGCTCTTACCGTCTGCAATCATGTTCCTGACTATGCTGCTACTCTTGGCGAATTTGATCATTTCCTTATTAATCAGAGAATATGATAATTTGCCGTTTTTATCGGTGTAATGATCAAGGATCTTCTGATAAGCTGCTTCGTTGATCGTAATAACTTCCTCTTCCTCTTCCTTAACAGGTTCAATAAACATATCCTTTGTGACTTTGATGCTTCCCTGCTTTTTGAAAGGCAGGCCGTAGGTCAGTTCCATTGCTTCCTTGAAGGCATCAATTGGATAGTCCTTTTCGTTAATGTTTTTCAGAAGAGTCAGTTCACCGGTTTTCTTGTTGACAGTGGCTATGCCAGGCTGTGACTTGTCAGGACGGACAATGACAATTCCAATGTCACCGGCTTTCAGTTTTTGTCTGTAGGCCATTGCCTGTAGTGTTGTCAGTTTTACTATGTTTGTTCTGATCATTCTATTCCTCCTTTTACTTAATATTATTAATATGTATGATCATATTTATTCCTACAGCCATTCCTTCTTGATTCTGACATATACTCTCTTGAATATTTCTACAAATAGAATGTAAATGGCGATCAGGATTACGATCCATTTAAGATAATCCAGTGGAAGCTTTGCCAGGTTCAGTATTCCAGCAATGTCCGTAAATGAAATGACTATGGTTGCGATGATGACAAGTGAAGTTGACAGTATCAGTTGCATTGATGACCTGCTTCTGAAGAAAGGGAATCTGTCAGTACGTATCATGTGGATGATGACTGTCTGTGAAATGATTCCAAATGTGAACCAGCCTGTCTGGAATAACAGTGCCTTTTCAGCGCTGTCATATTTCATGATGAACCATAGAACGGCAAAGCACAGAATATCCAGTATGGTAGAGATTGTTCCAAAAAAGAACATGAATTTCTGAATGTCATCTGAGTTCCATTTCTTTGGCTTCTGGATGTATTCACTGTCAACATTATCAAACGGCATGCCAATCTGAGCAAGATCGTTTAACAGATTCTGAATCAGAATGTGAATCGGCAATAATGGCAAGAATGGTAAAAACAGTGAAGCAATGACAACAGAAATCGTGTTACCAAAGTTGCCACTGGTTGCCATCTTAATGTATTTCAGAACATTGGTAAAAGTTTTCCTGCCGTTAACAACGCCTTTCTCCAATACGTTAAGATCCTTTTCCAGCAAAATGATGTCAGCTGTTTCCTTGGCAATGTCTACGGCAGTATCAACTGATATGCCAACATCAGACTGCTTCAGGGCAGGGGAATCATTAATGCCATCACCCATGTAACCGACTGTGTGTCCGCTTTCCTGGAAGAGTTTTACAACTCTCTGTTTCTGAATAGGGGACAGTTTGCTTAAAAGGTAACAGTTATGCAGCTTGCCAATAAGTTCTTCATCACTGAAATTGTCAATGTCTTTACCGGAAAGGCTGTTTGTAACATCGATGCCGACCTGTTTACAGACATTAATGGCAACGCCTTCTGAATCACCTGTAAGAACAACTGTCTTAATGCCATGCTGCTGTAAAGCCTGAATGGCCTCTCTGGCGCTGGCTTTAGGTGGGTCAAGGAAACCGATGAATCCAATAAGCGTCATTTCTGACTCGTCTATTACGGATAAGGCCTTTTCAGAGTTGGCTTCCTTCTTGCGAGCTACTGCGATTATTCTCAGCCCGTCACTGTTATGCTTTTCATATGTTTCATAAGCCTGGTTTTTCAGTTGTTCAGTAAGCTTTACTGCTTTACCGTCAACCTCTATTTTGGTGCAGACGGAGATTACTTCATCTACTGCCCCCTTGGTTATCAGGGTTTCGTTTCCATCGTTGTCCTTTAAAAGAACAGACATTCTTCTGCGGACAAAGTCAAAAGGTATTTCGTCTACACTGACATATTCATTCTTCAGATTTCCCAGACCTTCTATTTCTGCTCTGTTAATTACTGCCATATCTATCAGGTTCTTTAACCCGGTCTGAAAATAGGAATTCAGAAATGACTGCTTAAGAATGTCTTTGTTCTCATCCCCGAAGCAATCCATGTACCTTTCAAGAATGACCTTGTCCTCGGTAAGTGTTCCGGTCTTGTCTGTACATAGTACATCCATCTGGCCAAAGGTCTGAATAGCACTCAACTTTTTGACAATGGTTTTTTCTCTGGACATCATGACAGCTCCCTTTGCCAGGGTACTGGTCATTATAACCGGCAGCATTTCCGGGGTAAGACCAACCGCAATGGTAATGGCGAAGATTATGGAATCCCACATGTCATTTTTGGTCAGGAGATTAATTACCAGAATTACCGGCAACATGACGCACATCATTCTGATTAACAGCTTTGAAATTGAATTGACACCTTTTTCAAAGGAATTCTGCTGATAGACACTTTCCAGTGACTTTGCCATGTGACCGAAGTAAGTGTTTTCTCCAGTTGTCAGGACAATGGCTGTTGCCGTGCCTGAAACAACGTCTGTACCCATGAAGCCGATGTTGGACAGATCGGTAATATCATTTTGTTTTGTCCAGGTTGCGTATTTTTCTACAGCAGCTGATTCACCCGTAAGAGCTGCCTGGTCGATGAAAAGGTCCTTGGCTTCAATAAACCTGACATCTGCCGGTATCATATCACCGCTTGATAGCTTTAAGATGTCACCCGGAACAACTTCTTCAACAGGAACAGATTCCAGCTGATTGTTCCTGATGATGTCCATCTTGTTTGAAATCATGTTTTTCAGTTCTCTGGCCGCATTGTCAGACTTGGTTGATTGCGAGAACGAGATAGCTGAAGATATGATTATCGTTGAAACGATAAGTATGAAAGTGGAATAGTCCTTGTTAGAAACAATGATTACGTCAGTTAACAGGGTTATGCCGGCAACAATTATCAAAACGATGTTAAAAGGGTTTATGACAGCTTCCTTGATTCTGTTTAATAAAGGATGATTGTCCTTGATCTCAATTGTATTTCTGCCATAGTCGTCCAGTCTTTCCGCGACTTCTTCCTGGTCCAATCCAATATAGGAAGTGTCATACTTGCCAAACAGCTGCTCAACAGTCAGGTAAGAATCCTTGATCAGATTCTTTTCCAGCTTCTTCTGCTTCTTTAACAGAAGTTCCTGGTTCTTTTTATTCTTCTTGTTCTTCATTGCCTTAACCTCCTTTCACCACAGTAAAAAAGAGGTTGCTGAGAGACACAAAAAAGTACACA
>JAFUCG010000011.1 GCA_017459795.1 Erysipelotrichaceae bacterium
ATATAACCTCCTGTTATATAGACAATATAAGTCTATGACAACAAGGAGGTTTTTGGTTGTTTGAACACCATCTAGTGTGGAGTTATTAGTCCACACCAGATGACAGCCTAGGTCCACATCCACAGCAGTTGGTGGTTATCTAAAAGTTATGACTTTGCGGTCATAACTTTTTTTGTTACATGGAAATAAAAAAAGTTCCTGATGGAACTTAATTACTGAATGTTATTAACTGCTTTTGTTAAACGTGACTTCTGACGAGCAGCCCAGTTCTTATGGTGAGTACCATCTGTAACTGCCTTATCAATGCATGAAGCAGCGTTAACTAATGCCTTTTCAGCAGCAGCCTTGTCATTTTCACTTACAGCCTTTAAAACATTCTTAATTGAAGTTTTTAATGCGCTCTTCTGT
This sequence comes from Erysipelotrichaceae bacterium, assembly GCA_017459795.1. Lineage (GTDB taxonomy): Bacteria > Bacillota_I > Bacilli_A > Erysipelotrichales > Erysipelotrichaceae > RUG521. The sequence continues at coordinate 409 of JAFUCG010000011.1, forward strand.
GCTTTATGAGCTGCATTTTCCTTTAAGTTTGTAACTGCACGTTTCTTCTGAGACTTAATATTAGGCATGACTTACCTCCTTAATCAATAAATGCTAGTTAATTGTAGCAAACAAAGAATTAAATTGCAACAATAGAAATTCAAAATCACTTTCCAGTGCTTTTCAAACGCCTTAACAGCTGATAAATGGCTTCCGCAGCCAGTATTGTAGAAATGATGTAGATGAATATAATGGCTGTTTCACCAGTCATTTTGGCAATGTCCTTAAAGACGATCTGATACATTTTCTGATGCGGTGAAATGTAGAACATGTTGATTGAACCGTATTTGTAAAGGATACAGTTTAGTGCCGTGGCAATGAGACAACGTGTCAGATAAATCACCGTAGCGCCATATAAATGCCTTTCCTTAAACTTATTCAGCCGGTACAGTAACAGACTCATGGTGATCATTAATACGTGCCACAGGTAACTGTGAACGGTCAGGGCGCTTATCTGATAGTGTAAACCGCTGGTGTCTAAAAATACCGCAATGCCGCCTAATAAGCCATAACACATAAGGAAGTTACCGACATCTTCCTTTAACTTTCCTTCTTTCAAAAGCAGGTAAGCTGGTAAGAGATAAATCGGCACTGAACATAACTGGAAAGGGAAATACCAGTAATCATAGTAGCCGTTAAAGCGGTATAAAACGACCTGTTTCCATATTTCAGAAACTGGGAAGAAGATGGCTAACATGATCAAAATGGCATTTATCTTTCTTTTCATGTCTTAATTCTACAATATTAATTATCAGAAATGAAAGCCAGTACCAAGGTTGGATACCGGATTCTTTTCCAATTGTATTAACTATGCTCATGTCTGCTTTAAAAGTCACATATGCTATTCTATGATAGTTGATATATAATAATCAGGTCGCAATTAAAAGTGTGATAAACTTATAGTATAATTATCAAAGGTGATGGAAATGAGCAGTGCAAGAATAGTATTTATGGGCACACCGGAATTCGGCTGTGCAATCTTACAGGAATTAATTGATGAGGGATTAAACGTCGTTGGCGTAGTATGTCAGCCAGACAAGTTAGTTGGACGTAAACAGATCCTTACTTTTCCTGTGGTTAAGCAGAAGGCTCTGGAACACAACATTCCAGTCTTACAGCCTATCAAGATCAGAAACGACTATCAGGGTGTATTGGATCTTAAGCCTGATCTGATCGTTACCTGTGCCTATGGCCAGATCATTCCAAAGGAATTACTGGATTATCCAGCCCTTGGATGCATCAATGTACATGCCTCATTATTACCGGCCTTAAGAGGTGGGGCGCCTATTCAGCATGCCATCATCGACGGTTATGATAAGACTGGCATTACGATTATGGAAATGAGCGTAAGAATGGATGCAGGAAACATCATTTCTCAGGCTTCCTGCGAAATCAGCGAAGAAGATACCTACGGTTCATTACATGACAAGTTAATACCAATTGCCTGTGAATTACTAAGAAATACCATGCCTTCAATCTTGGCAGGAAACCATGCCTCTATTGAACAGAATGAAGCAGAAGTAACCTTCGGCTATAACATATCCAAGGAAGAAGAACATCTGGACTTAAATAAGTCTTATGAAGAAGCCTATGATCAGATCAGAGGCCTGATACCGGTACCTTGTTGCTACGTAATGGTTGACGGTAAGAAGGTTAAGTTATGGAAAGTCAGCAAGACTGACATTAACTATAATAAGGAAACCGGGACAATTGTCAATGTTGAAAAGGATCTCGGCATTGTCATTGAAAGTAAGGTAATCCGCATTTTGGAATTACAGCTTGAAGGCAAGCAGAAGATGAGCGCCAGAGACTTCCGTAATGGTGCCGGCAGAAACTGGGAAGGCAAGAAGGCTGAATGAAGAAAAAGATAATCGCTTCAATTGTAATATTCCTGGTAATATATCTGACGACAGTATTGTTTAAGGTAGCAATCGGTAATCTTGGCTATCTTAACTTATCCGACTGTCTGATACTGTTATTACTGACCCATAACAGCCCAGCTTATGCGGCTTTGATTGCTTCGGCTTCTACCGCTTTGGCTGATGTTACCTTGGACTTTGGCCAGTATGCCCTGTATACCTTTATGTTAAGGGCAGTTGAGGGCTATGTCATAGCCCTGGCCCATAAGAAAAACTGGAAATATGCCATTGTTTGTATTATTCTTGGTATATTGATCATATTGGGCTATGTAGCCACTGATTACTTACTGTACGGCAACATGGAAACCGTGTTACTGTCATTAAGATTAAATGGCTTACAGGTCATCATTTCTGTCATCATTGCGATCGTGGCAGAAAAATATCTTACTGGTATCAAGGACAGATATCTCAAATAGAAAAGGAAAAATCATGGAACAGAAATACATACGTAATTTTTCAATCATCGCGCATATCGACCACGGTAAAAGTACTCTTGCAGACCGCATATTGGAACAGACCAATACGGTTCAGAGCAGGGAAATGGTCGACCAGATACTTGATGATCTTGATCTGGAAAGAGAAAGAGGCATTACCATTAAGCTTAATGCCGTTTCTTTGACGTACAAAAGCGATGACGGTAATGAATATCTGTTCCATTTGATCGATACTCCAGG
>JAFUCG010000114.1 GCA_017459795.1 Erysipelotrichaceae bacterium
AATAAAGCAATAAAAAAGCTGCTTTGAGCAGCAGCTTGTGAAAGCGTTGCGGCTGTCAGGCCATCGCTGGACGAAGGTCCTGCGCAACAATAGGCCCTTACAGGGCTTTAGATACCACCAATTTTATTGGTGGTTATGATAGAAATAAGTAAAATACTTACTATAAAATTACAATTTTATAGTAAGTATTTTTATGAATAATGTATATTTAACTATTTTTTATTAATATAGTGAGCATCTTTATAAGTACCTATTTTTATTATGCTTCCACTGTCAACCAGCGATTTAAGCTGTGCCTCGATTGTTCTTACACTTATATCCGGTAACATTTCTTTAATTTGCATTTTTGAAATAGGAACAAGTGAACTTTTTACGATAGAAGTGATTCGCTCTTTTTTCTTGGCTTTTTTCAGCGTTAATTCTCCTAAGGAGTCATTTAAACTCAGATAGCATCTATACATTATTTGGAGCATGAATATGATGAAATAAGAGTAATCACTCTCATTATTATGCCATCCAACTGATGATTTATTTAAGGCTGCATAATATTGATCCTTAAAATCATTTATTTGATTTTCTATGGAAACGTATTTTCCTATATCATAACCAGCCTTATATAGTAACAATAATGTAAGTAATCTTGATACTCTTCCATTGCCATCCTTGAATGGATGTATGCAGGTAAAGTCAAGCACAAAGCAGAAAGATAATAACAGTTGACTGATTCTGTCATCCTGTCTTGCATCATAATAAGCCAGAAGCAATTGTTCAACGGCATTCGGCACTTCTTTATATTCTACAGGATTAAATCTGATTTTTCTTGTACCATCAGAATGATATTCCATTATGTAATTATTGCCACTTTTATACCGCCCTGCATTACCTGGATCTACATCCTTTTCAATTAAATAATGTAAGTATTTTATTGTCCTCTCATCAACTTCTATATCATTTTTGGTATGAATATAATTCAGCGCTTCTTTATAACCCAATATCTCCATTTCGTCGTGGGTTATTGCTTCGCTTCCTTTAAATATTTCTTGAATTCTTTCTTCTGAAGTGCCTATTCCTTCTATGGAGTTAGAAGCAATAACGGAATCAATCATGGCCTTTTCCTGTAATTTATTGAAGACATCTCCATACAGCTCTTTTCTGACAAGCTCTTTTGCATTTACGTCAGCTATTAAGTTTGACAATCTTAGTATATCGTTGAGGTGTTTATCTTTTAAAAATGAATAATCAAATTTTCTCATATTTTACTCCATTTACTAACTATATTTTACCAATTTATAGTAAGAAAATAAAGAATGTTTCTTTCTGCAATTACTGTTCAGTATTTGCTTTGTTGATTACTTTTCATAGCTTATATGTTATTATTCTAAATATGAAAAAAGTTTTCGATAACAAAACCGAAATACTCGCAATAGTCAACATTGCCTGGAATATAATCTATGGCATCTTTAATCTTGTCATGATGAGCAGAAGTGACTCATACTGGTATCTGGCAATTGGCATATTCTTCCTTGTGTTAGGCCTGATGAGATTAATGGGCTATGTTGCCGAAAAAAAGAAGTTCAGTAATGTTAATAAATACGTCGGGATCGTAATGTTACTGTTGGCGGTCGCCTTAAACGGCATTAACATAATTACCATAAAGGAATCCATTAATCCAGGTAAGAACATGATACTGGTAATTGCTCAGGCAGCCTTTACCTTTACCGTATTTGTACTGGCAATCATAAATGTAATACACGCCAACAATAAGAAAGACATTTACATGCTGGTAAACAGAAACATTGCCTTCGCTTCGGCAATCAGTTCAATGTTGTCACTGGAAAGAAGCATGTTAGGGACATTTGGTGTTCCGGCTGATGCGTTTAATACTCAGATTGAAACATATACCGGTGGGGCAGCCTTTATCCTGCTTATAATTCTGGGAATAGGAATGTTAAAAGCTGATAAATGGAAGAAAAACGACAGAACAATTAATTCGTAAGGTTTATGTTAAAATTAAAATATATAGTTAAATAACGAATAACATTGGGGGAAAAGATAATGACAAAGAAGATAGTAGCAGTTAATGCCGGACCTAGAATGGGTTGGAATACTGAAACTCTGATCAAGGAAGCTTCATCAGGTGCAGAATCTGCAGGAGCAGAAGTAATCAGATTTGATCTGTACAGACTTGAAAAACATACCGGCTGTATTTCCTGTTTTGGCTGTAAGAAGGAAAAGTTCAAAGGCCATTGCGTATGCAGAGACGGCTTAACTCCTGTTCTTGATGCAATAAGAGAAGCTGATGGTCTGATCATCGGTTCACCTAACTACCTGTCTGAACTGACGGCTTCTTTCAGAGCATTGTATGAACGTCTGATATTCCAGAATCTTACTTATAACCTGGAAAATCCTTGTTGTAACGAAAGGCAGATACCGGTATTACGGATAATGACCTCCAATGCGCCTGATACAAATTATCTGAATCTTTTAAATGGTTACCAGCATACTTTCGAACGTTTCATTGGTCCTACTGAAATATTTGTCAGCGGTAATACCTTACAGTTAAAGGATTACAGTAAGACTGACTGGCCATGGTCAATGTTTAACCCTGAAGACAAGCAGCACAGACATGAGACAGTGTTCCATGAGGAATGTAAGAGAGCACGTGAACTGGGAGCCGACTTAGTAAAAAAATATAAATAATTTTTAAAAAAATTTTTTCTGTCAGTATTTAACAGTATTGTTCGATATCTAAAACAATCCCGACGTTTAATCGGGATTTTTGTTTTTTTAGAGGTCAAAATCAGCCTTCAGACCGTTTGAAATTTGTGAATTAGTGAACTATAATGAATCTGATACATTAAATGTATAAGTATATGGGGTGGTATAATGAAATTTTATAAATGCATTTTTACAGTTTTCATGTGCTTGGCCATGGTTTTAGGTAGCTTATCCTTGAATTATGTTATGGCAGAAGAAAGCACAACAGAAACAACCGAAGTAAAAGAACATTCAAAGTCTAAGACTGCGACGAACCTGGATGAAAACTATGATTCTGTTGTTACTCTGGCAATTCCATCAGCAGAGTACAAGGACTCAGTTGATGTCGCAATCGTAGCAGACGCATCAACCAGCTCAGATATGACAAAGATATCTGCACAAGCAAGTGAATTGATTTCTGAACTAACCAAAATGAAGAACCTGGATGTAAAGGCTTCACTTGTTATTTTCGGTGGATATACTGATGATCAGCATAATGTTATCTTATATGATTCAGGATTAGGAAGCATCAAGGATCAGGAATTTCTCGATAAACTTAAGAGTGAA
>JAFUCG010000115.1 GCA_017459795.1 Erysipelotrichaceae bacterium
CAAAACACTTATAATTCTCGTCTGATCAACGCCATTAACATATTTTCTAACATCTTCTTCGTAGTCAAGCAGTATCTGCTTTTGCATATCTAGAGAACCAGAGAAATTATTGCTTTCTATGTATGACCTCACCACAGCTGGCATGCCGCCTAATACACAATATCTAAGAAATAGTTCGCTATATATATTCATTTCTGTTTCATTAAACGGTTTCAAATCCACCATATGGCTGAATATTGATTCTATCTGACTCTGATTATAACCGGTTGCCCACAGAAACTCCTCAAAATCCATCGAAAACATTTCATAATCTGTCTTATTTCCTACGCTGTTACTGTGGATTCTTTTATAATTTATTCCCAATAGCGACCCACTACATATGACATCATATCTTCTGTCATTATTAAACGACTTCAGCGATGTTGCAATATCTGGAAAATCCTGAATCTCATCAAAGATAATTAAGGTTTTTCCAGGAATAAATTTTTTAGAAGGATCTATCAGCGAAATATTGCTTATAATGCTGTCTACATCATATCCTCCACTAAGAATGCTTTTATATTTACTGTCAAGAACAAAGTTTATATTTATAATGGAATCATAGTTTTCTAACCCAAAGTGGATGATGCTTTCTGTTTTTCCCACCTGTCTTGCCCCTTTTATGATTAAAGGCTTATGTTTTATGTCGCTTTTCCAAGCAACAAGATATTCATCTATTTTTCTTCTTAAGTACATAATTACACCTCTCATAAGTATTATATCACGTATTTATGGCATATTTTATCATATATTTCACGTTTTATTGACATATATCTTAAAATATATCACGTTTTCATTATTAGAAGTCTTTAATTATTAACATATTCCTGATTTACTTTGTGATTCTCACGCCGATAGGTAATTTCCACATGGCTGTTTTTTGTTCAGCACTATATTTGCTTTTCGTTCCATGATAAAATCCCACCTTTCATAGATTGGAGGGATTTAATTATTTCTCGTGTCTACTTTGGCGGGATTGCATCAGTTGACAGCGGGATTTTTATATGTTAATTATATCAGCTTCCAGTAGTTTTACTTCCTCAAGCGAATGAGTAGCTACTACCGTCAGTTTATTCTGTTTCTTTATCAATTCTATGGCTTTTTTGGTAAGTTCCTTATCCATGCCGGTAAACGGTTCATCTAATAAAAGAACATCCCCTTCAGCCAATAAGGCTCTGATAAGAGCGATCCTTCTTTTCTGGCCGCCAGACAGTTTCTTAACATTGCCGTTAAGAGGTATCTCAAGATATTCAAACATCTTTTCGATCTCTGCCTTCTTCTCATTACCAACAATCAGTTCAACATTCTTTTTAGCGTCATACCACTGTAACAGTCTGTCTTCCTGAAACATCATGACCGCTGTCTTGTTTTCCAGATCAACATTGCCTGCTTCAGGCTGTAATAATCCAGCCATGAGTTTTAACAATGTCGTCTTACCACTGGCACTTGGTCCCATCAGACAATAGATGCCTTCATTAAGTGACAGAGTGTAGTTCTCAAAAATGGTCTTATCGCCATAGCGGAAGGTAATGTCATTAATTTTCATTATCTTTCCTCCCTGCCAGTAACATTACTACCAGCTTTTCAATGCATAAGCTCATTAGTACAACTACGATTGTCCAGGCAAACAGTTCAGAAGTTTCCAGATATATCTTTGAATAATACAGCTGGGTACCGATGGCAATCTTAGGCTGGGCCAGTACTTCGGCTGCGATGCCGCTCTTCCAGGCTAAGCCCATGGCAGTTAAGGCCGCACTGCTGAAGGCCGTAAAGGCTGCCGGTACCCGGATGTGGAAGAATTGCTTCATTTTACTAAGACGGTAGGCCTCAGCCATTTCTATCAGATTTTCGTCCGTATTCTGATAACTTACAACAAGGTTTTCCCAGACTACCGGGATGACCATTAAGGCAACGATGATGCTTGGCAGATAATTCTTGCCAGCCCATAACAGTACTAAGATTATGAATGAAGCAACCGGTGTTGCTCTGATTATTCTGATCACCGGGGAAATGATGGCATCACATATTTCATAGTTATATGTCAACATGGCCAAGGCTATAGCAATGGCAACACCTAAGATGTAGCCAATGATGATCCTTAGGAATGTAACGAAGGTATGTTGCCAGAAAACAGCCGTGGTAACCATGCTGAACATTTTACTGAACACTAACAATGGTGATGGCAATATCAGTTCCTTATTGATTGCCAAAGCACATAAAAGCCACACTAAAAACCAGAACAGTGTGGCTACAACTACTTTTAATAACTTCTTACTGCGCAGTGTAGTAGAAGTCTTCACCAGGTAACTTCCCTCCTACTGACTTTGGATCAGCATCAAACAGGATCTGATAGTAGTCCTTGATGATGACAGGTATTCTTTCATCCGCAATGAAAATCAGTTCAGCATCCTTAATTGCCTTTTCAGCGATCTTGTCTGAAGCAACAATTTCAAACTTGGCACATAGCTTGCCGCCTTCTGACGGATTTTCAACTACGTAATTGATTGATTCACCATATTCCTTTAAGAATGCTTCTACAGCCTGTGGATTTGCTTCCGCAAATTCTCTTCTTACGACAACGCAACCCATGGTAACCAGAGTAGCTCTGTTCATGTGGTTCCATTCTTCTTCAAGAGACAAGGCCAGACGCATCTTGTCATTCTTCATTAAAACGGTTGTTGCGGCAGGAACCGGCAACATGCATAAGTCAATTTCACCGCTGGCAGCCTTTGTGGTTAATTCAGCGCTGTCCAGATATTCAACAGTAACATCTTCGCCAGCCTTCAAGCCATACTGCTCCAGCATGTAATTGAGAATGTATTCAGGATTTGCGCCCTGACCTGTTGCATAGATGGTTCTGCCCTTGAGATCACTCATCTTGTCGATGGTTTCACCCTGTTCCAATATCTTTAGAACACAACCGGTATTCAAAGCTAATAACTGTACGGCACCGCTGGTCTTATTGTAAAGAGCACTGGCGCTGTTTGTCGGTACGGCTGCGATGTCGACACTGCCGTTGGCTACCATGGCAACCATGTCACTTGGTTCATTAGCCAAAGTAGTTTCATAAATATTGACTGTTTCGCCCTTTTCACTCTTCTCCAGCAAATAAGAAGCTCCCATGCCAGTAGGACCCTTTATCAAACCTAATCTGACAGTTGTCTGGACAGTCTCATTTGGCTCTTCCCCATTGCCTGTATCCTTCTTTTCACAGCCTGAAAACAAGGTCAGACTCATTAACAGTGCCAATACAATTATTAGACTTTTTTTCATTTTTTCATTATCCTCTCTTCAATACCGTTATGTTTCTGCCGTCTCTGGCAATTATGCCGTCAGCGACAAGCTCATCAAGAGCTCTGTATAAAGATGAACGGCTCATGTTCAGCTGATCGGCAAGCTGTGAATATGATACTTCCAGACGGAATGGTTCACCTATTGCCTGTGATGAATTTAACAGGAAACTGATCATTGAGTTCTTTCCTGAGCTTGCGCCAAGAACCTCAATTTCCTTATTAAGGAATCTGACCTTACTATGTAACAGTCTTATATAGTTAAGCGCAAATTCCGGATAGCTTTCTATGCACTTTTCCACAACACTCTGCGGAAAAAAAACAACTTCAGCATTACTATTGGCAACGATACTGCTGATGTACTCTTCTTCACCGTTAAATAGTGTTGCCACAGCGAAGAATGTTCCGCTTTTGAGTTTGCTCATTACTAGCTGACCATCGCCGACCATTACCTTCAAATGTCCCTTAGAAAGAAAAGCCAGCGCTCTTTTGAACTTTTTCGGTGTGAAAACAACCTCGTTCTTTGCGTACTGGCATAATTCAACTTCTTCATTTCCCAATAACTGAATAAGTTCCTTACGCCCCACATTGGCGAACAGGGTTGAGTTCATTAGTTGATCAATCACTCTTTTTTTAACTACCATAAAATACCCCTTAAACTGTCTAAAATGCTACAGTTCTATATTAATTATTTCTTAGTTGGTATTTAAAGTCAATTCTCAGTTGCCTTTCTTTCCTCTCCCCTAATAAAATAGTATAATAATGCTTGATTATGGAGGCAGTTATGAAAATAAGCGACACAATACATGGGTTTAAGGTCATTAACATCCGTCACATTGATGAGATCAACGCAGACATGTATGAAATGATTCATGAAAAGACCCAGGCAAAGACAATATGGTTAAAAAGAGATGATGAGAACAAGACCTTCTCAATCGCCTTTAAGACAACTCCTGTAGATGATACCGGTGTCTTCCACATTCTGGAACACTCAGTATTAAACGGTTCAACCAGATACCCGGTCAGAGAGCCATTCGTTGACCTTCTGAAGGGTTCATTACAGACATTCTTAAACGCAATGACATATCCGGATAAGACAGTTTACCCTGTCAGCAGCCGTAACGATAAGGACTTCGTAAACCTGATGAGAGTTTACCTTGATGCCGTATTCCATCCAATCGCCGTTAAGATGCCTAACATCTTCCGTCAGGAAGGCTGGCATTACGAATTAAACGACAAGGATGCCGATCCGATTTTCAAGGGTGTTGTATTCAACGAAATGAAGGGTGCCTTCTCTTCACCGGATGGTGTAAGAGCCAGAGTATTAATGCACTCATTATTCCCTGATACCTGCTATGGCAATGAATCAGGCGGTGACCCGGTATACATTCCTACCCTCACCTACAAGCAGTTCTGTGACTCTCACGCTAAGTATTACAATCCATCTAACTCATACATCTTCCTGGATGGTGACATGGACATCGATAACATTCTTTCAATCATTGATGATGAATACTTATCACACTATACTTCTGATGGCGATAAGATCGTCATTGAAGAACAAAAGCCTGTTGAAGCTGAAACCGTAATTCAGGAATATGAAGTAGCTCCTGATGACAGCGGCAAGGGCAAGGCACAGATCGCCTATGGTTATGTTACCGGAAAGTTCAACGATTACATGAAGAACGTTGCCTTTGGTCTGATCTCTTCCGTATTATGCGGCTCAAATGAATCACCTCTGAAGAAGGTAATTCTGAATAACGGCTTAGGTGAAGACATTTACTTCAGCATTGAAGACGGCATTTACCAGCCATTCGTTGAAATAGATGTCATCAATACAGACATTGAAAAGGAACCACAGGTTACCGAAGCCATTTACAATGAGATCAAGCACGTAATTAAGGAAGGCATCGACAAGGAAGAACTGGAAGCTACCCTTAACAAGCAGGAATTCAAGGCCAAGGAAAGAGACTTCGGCGGTGCTCCTAAGGGACTGGCATTTGCCTTGACAGCCTTGGACAGCTGGCTGTATGGTGGCGACCCTGTTGATTCATTAGTTATCGATAAGCTGTTCAATGAATTAAGAGAAAAGATCGGTACTCACTACTATGAAGACTTATTAGAAGAATTCATCATCAACAGTAAGCACCATGCCAAGGTATTATTAAAGCCTTCTAACACTCTCGGTCAGAAAAAGGCTGAAGATGAAAGAAAGAAACTTTCTGACATCAAGGCAACCTGGAGTGAAAAGGAAATCGAAGACTTAATCGAAATGAATAAGGAACTGGCAATCTGGCAGGCAACTGAAGATACTCCAGAGCAGCAGGCAACCTTACCGCAATTACACCTGGAAGACTTAAAGAAGACCCCTACGGAATTACCAATTGAAATCTGCAAACACGGTGGAAAGAACACAGTATTGAAGCACGACATTGACACTAACGGCATCAGTTATGTTTCAGCCTATGCCAATACCGATGACTTTGACTTGAAGGATTATTCATTGCTAAGCATTCTGTTGTCACTGTTAGGCCAGATCGCTACTGAAAACTATGACACGATCCACCTGGCTCAGAAAATGAAGAGCATCTTAGGTGCGTTCAACTGCGGCTTTACTGCAACAACTGATAAAGCAAAGAATGATCTCACCTTCGTAGATGTAAGCTGGAGTTCATTAAGCAGAAATGATGAAGAAGCCGTTGACCTGGTTAAGGAAATATTATATAAGACAACTTTCGCCGACAAGCAGGCCATCAGAGACATCATCCGTCAGAATAAGACAGCCTTGGAGCAGAGCTTCATCGCTTCAGGTCATGCCTTAGGTTCAGTAAGAGTAGCAGCCTACCAGTCAGTAGCCGCAACCTGTACTGAATACTTCAGCGGTTATGAAGGCTACAAGTACATTAAGGGCATCGCTGAAAACTGGGAAGAAAAAGGTGATGAACTGATTTCTGAATTAAAGCAGTTATATGAAAAGCTGTTTAAGAGAAACCGCTTCACCATGTCAGTAACAAGCGAAGACAAGCCAAGAATCGTCAAGCGTTTCCTGGATGACTTAGCAGATGGTGAAGAAATCGTTAAGAAGCAGAAACAGGCCTTAGGTCATAAGAGAGAAGGAATCATCGTTCCAGCCAACATCTCCTATGCCTGCAAGGGTTCAGATGTAAGTGACGTTGTTACCGGTAAGCTTGGTACAATGTATGTCTTAAGCAACATCATGACCTATGACTACTTATGGAATAACATCAGAGTAAGAGGCGGTGCCTATGGCTGTGGCTTTACCTGCCGCATGAACAAGGCTGCCAGATTCTACTCTTACAGAGATCCTAACCCGGCTAATTCATTAAGAGTTTACGCAAATACTCCTGAATATCTGCAGGAATTCTGCAAGAATAATGACAATGTTGAAAAATACATCGTTGGTACAACCGGTGATTATGACCCATTGGTAACTGCCAAGGCAATGGCCAAGTTAAGTGACCTGGAATACTTTGCCGGCATCAGTTACGCAGACAAGTGCGACATCCTGACTCAGATCCTTTCAACAACGACCGAAGACATTCTGAATACCATCCCGGTATTTGAAAAGGTCAATAAGGATGATGATGTATGCGTCATTGGCAACAAGGAAGCCATTGAAAAGTGCAGGGATCAACTCGACGAGATCTATAATTTCTAAATCCAACATTAAAGGACGGCAAGTTGCCGCCCTATTATATTGCTTTCAAAGTTTTCATGATGTACTGTTTGTACAGATCTGGTTTGAGTTTACTGCAGATATAGGCATTAGGTGTCTTACCGCTGAAGCCATAGTAATCAATTAATACAGCCCCATAGCTTGGCCCCCTGCTTAAGTCTACTTCACAATAGTATTTGTCACACTGGTCAATGCAGGCTGGATACAAGGCCGCAGCCATGGCAGCCGGATCGGCCATGTCCAGACACTCATAACCAAATCTCTTGACGTTCAGATTCATCAACTTGACGTTGGTATCAATGCAGAACCTGCCTAATTCCCCACTGCTTCTGATCTTTTCAATTTCCTCAGGATCCAGTATTGCCTCATCAAGACAGGCGTCCCAGCCAACAAAGATAAGCGGATCAATGCCGCTGTCAATGACGATCTGACAGGCCTCAGGATCTTGCCAGATGTTGAATTCAGCCACCATGGAAACATTGCCCCTGCCTAAGCCGGCTGTTCCCATCATGATTATTCTTCTGGCTCTCTTCATTGTTTCCGGTTCAAGTCTGATGGCTATGGCCAGATTGGTTAAAGGTCCTAAGGTAATGATGTCAATGCTTTTATCCTCATTTTCTCTTAAGGCTTCCAGCATCTTCAATACGGCATTACCAGGTGTTGTCTTAAGACTGTAATCAACTAAGCCAAGATCACCCATGCCATCATCGCCATGTACGTCACTTGCCCCTACCCAGTCTCTTACCAGCATTGTATCACTGCCTTCATAAACCGGCGGGTAAAAAGTATCTGATACCTTCATGGTCGTTAAGGTATTATAGGCAGCCTGTTTCATTCGTACATTACCGCTGACAGCCGTTATCATTAATATTTCATAGTTCTCGTCATTTAAAGCCATGGCAATTGCCATTGCGTCATCCGAACCGCAGTCGGTATCAATTATTATCTTCTGTTTATTATCACTCATGGTCATACCTCATCTGTGTAAATTATATCATATGGATTCATGCAACTAAAACATTGATAAAGTTTCAAATAGAAAATATAATTTATATAGATAAAATAGAAACGAGGATTTTCACATGAAAATATTACAGATATTATTAGAGATCTTACTTGTCGTTTTTGAAGCCTTCAACACCATTTTCCTGATTCAGTTCAACGCAACTGTCAGAGTGCCGGGCAAACTGTTTGCCATTACCATCTGCTTACTGGTAGTAGGCGTAATCCTGTTATTTTTGGAATTCGCCGAAATACGTAAGAACAGAGAAAAGACCAAAGCCTTAAAGGAAAAATACGAAGCTGAAATCGAAGAAAAGAACAAAATGATTGAAGAACTTAAGAAGGAAAACGAAACTCTTAAGGAAAACAATCAGACAGTTCATCTGACTGACGACATAATGGACGGTTTAAAGTAAAAGCTGATCAACAATCAGCTTTTTTTATGTCTTAAAATAAAAAAATACTTAATCCCTCTGGATTAAGCCCTATATGTGTACATCGCTAAGCGACGGAGGTAACTGATGGAGCGAGTGACGAGACTCG
>JAFUCG010000116.1 GCA_017459795.1 Erysipelotrichaceae bacterium
CCTCTGGCGTACCGAAGTCTTCCTTTAATCTTGAACGGTCGTTAATGATGATGTCAGGCTGTAAGGCTCTTAAGCGTTGATTTCTGGCTAAGGAATCCCAGGCTTCCCATGATTCCATTGGCTGAGGTACGTCGTACCATAGGATGTCGATCTTGCCATAGTTGCTTAATAACTCGGTGTTAAGTGCTTCAATGTAGTCAAGGAATCTTCTTCTGGCTTCATTGTCATAGGCACATGCCTCTCCATCAGGATGTCTCCAGTCCATTAATGAACTGTAGAAGCCGATCTTTAAGCCTTCTTCACGGCAGGCTTCAACGAATTCCTTAACAATGTCCCTGTGACAGCCATAGTTCATTGAGTTGAAAGGATTTACCTTTGAATCCCATAAAGAGAAACCTTCATGGTGTCTGGTTGTCATGACCATATATTTCATGCCGGCTGCCTTGGCAAGTTTTGCCCATTCCCTACAGCAGCCTTCCTTTGGCAGAAACTGATCAGCGTACTTTTCGTATTCCTTAGCGTCAATGCCTTCCATGGACATGACCCATTCATGTCTGCCAATTACGGAATACAAGCCAAAGTGAACAAACATGCCGAAACGGGCATCACGCCACCATCTCATTCTTCTGTCACGGCTTTCAGCTATCTGCTTTTCATAATCTGCCTTTTTTATAATCTTCATCTTTCTACCCCACTAATCAAATACGTGTTCCTTTAATCTCTTAAATGCCTCTTCTACTCTGGATAACGGTAATGCCAGATTCATTCTGATGTTATATTCACCATGGAATGGACGGCCATCCTGCCAGTAAACACCATATTTCCAACCCTTCAGGATCAGATCATCCATGCTTATTTCATTCTTCTTACAATATTCTTCACAGTCAATGAATAACATGTAGGTTCCTTCCGGCTTAATGACATTAACACCAGGCAGGTTTTCCTTAATGAAGTCACAGGCAAAGTTGATGTTACCTGACAATACTTCCCTTAACTCTGAAACCCACTGTTTTCCTTCTTCGCCATATGCGCCAATTAAGGCATACATGGAAAGAACATTCATGTGGTTATAGTGGCTTAAGGATTCTTCCTTGAGAACTCTTTCCCTTAACCACTGGTTATATATGATGTGATAGCTGCCAATTAAACCAGCTAAGTTAAATGTCTTACTAGGAGCATATACGGCAATGGTATGTTCTCTTGCATATTCATTAACTGACTGAGTAGGAGTATGCTTATTGCCATTCAATAATAAGTCTGCCCAGATCTCATCTGAAATGACATATACCTGATGTTTCTCAAATATCTCCATGGCCTTTAAGAGTTCTTCCTTACTCCAGACTCTGCCGCTAGGATTATGAGGATTACAGATAATGGCAACATGGATCTTGTTTTCAACGATTTTCTTTTCCATGTCTTCATAATCCATCTTCCAGGTATTATCTTCTTTTAACAATGGTGAATGAACAATCTTATAACCGGCATTTAACAATGTTCCGGTAAAGCCAACATAGGTTGGTGAATGAAGCAGGACACTGTCGCCCTGAGACATTAAGACCTTGCAGGCGCTGGCTACCCCACCTAATACACCATTCTCATATCCGATATTTTCTTTCTTAACATCCACGCCATTATGTTCCTTCTGCCACTTGATTATTAAGTCAAAATACTCATCTCTTGGTGTGAAATAACCGAATGCCGGATGATTAGTTCTCTCAATGATTGTCCTCTGAATACTGTCAACGACCGGAAAGTTCATGTCAGCTACCCACATAGGTATGACATCATAGCCTTCTTCTCTTTTAACCTTGCCGTAATTACCTTCATAATTAGTCGGCATGTCTACAGCGATGGCGTCTTTTCCCTCACGACGCAGGATTGTTGTAAAATCGTATTTCATATTGTTGTTGTCTCCTTAATAAAAATTATATTACTGATTAACCGCCTTTTACAGTTTTTTCCACAAAAAAACCAACATCTTCATAACACCTCGGTGCAACACAAATCCGATACCGACAGAAAATTAATTGAGTGTTATTGGGGTACGAAATCCTGCCAGCTTTGCAAATGCATCATCATCCTTTACAGCCACTATTACTGGGATAAACAGGCGAATAGGATTTAGCCAAACTCAAAATGAAGATGTTGGCAATTAAAGTAACTGCTTGAGTTACAATAACTACTTTTAAAAAACAAAAAGATGAATAACTCACATTATTATTCAACAACATAAAATATTATCTTTCTGAAATGTACCTTAAGTATATAGGACAAAATCACATTTGAAAAGCATTTTCGAAAAAAAACAGCGAATTTAGTTTGATACGTACCCTGTCAAGTAGACAGAGGAAATAATTAAATCTCAGTGTATTTGATTACCATCTGTAATTACAGATTTCTGTGATACAGATGGTTTTCTTGTTCAGACAGATGTTGCCTGTGTTTTTAACTGCTCTATGTGTTCCCAGTAACGAATATACTTAGGATTGCCCGCAATTGGAAAACTAGCTTTATTCTCATTAGCCAGAGCTTCTTTTCTGACCTGTCCGGCAGTCTTACCCTTAAAGCGTCGCTGCTGATAAAAGTTAATGTAATAATCAGTGGCTTTATAAACAGCTTCAATCAGTTCTTCTTTTGTCTTTATGTTCGGATATAAGACTTGCAGTATATCTTTCAATTGTCCCTGAAACTGCTCACAAGGCCCATTATCG
>JAFUCG010000117.1 GCA_017459795.1 Erysipelotrichaceae bacterium
AATAATAGAGAGCATTTTAAAAGAAGGCAACGTTACTGACTGTGACGTTTACCTTCTGGTTTTTTATGTGTTTTTGCCCACCAACTTCAGACCCCCAACTTTGCCCACCAACTTCTAAACCACCAACTATTTTGGAGAACCAAACAATATCTATTTATATTAGAAGGCTTTAAGTCTTCTTTTTTTATTGCATTGAGATAATACATAATTGCGTTTTCAAAACGCAAATCAATGAATGCACATAAATTATTTGTTGGCTAAAATAGACTTATAAAAAAGCATTTTATAAATAGAAAAAATCTTGATTTTTGTCAGGCTTTTTATTTGTACCCAAAAGGAGCAGAATAATATGAAAAAATATCTGATTGCCACTCATGGAAAACTGGCTGAGGGATTTAAAAGCTCAGTAAACATCATAGCTGGAGAGTATTATTCCAGTAAGTTAAACACTGTAACAGCATTCTTAGATGCCAGTGATTTCACTTTGGAAATTAAAAAGTTTATCGATGAACTTGGCGAAGATGATCAGGGAATTATTTTTACCGATCTCTTTGGTGGCAGTGTTAATCAGAATGCGACACTGCTGAAAATGCAGAGTAACAAGGATGTAGTAGTAATCACCGGAACCAATCTGGGATTGTTAATGGAAATAGTACTCAATCCTTCAGACAGAATCGATCCGGAAACGATTGCCAATGCCATTGAGTTAGGCAAAGGTGAGATAACTGAATGTCCTAAGCAGGATCTGCCTGAGACTTCAGATGATGACTTTTTCTAATACCGCGTTCAGCGGATAAGAATAACAGGAGGAATAGGATAATGATTAAACAGATCAGAGTTGACGACAGACTGATCCACGGGCAGGTAGCTCTTGTATGGTCTAAGGAACTGAATACTCCAGGCATTGTTGTTGCAAATGACGGTGCCGCAAAGAATGAGTCAGTTAAGATGACCTTGAAGATGGCTACTCCTACCGGGTTAAAGCTGTTAGTCAAGACAGTTGACGATGCCATAAAGGTATTCAACGATGAAAGAGCTGGCGACATGGCTATATTTGCCTTGACCCGAAACATCACCGATGCCTGCACGCTCGTTAAGAACTGCCCGGGCAGAATCGAAACCGTAAACGTAGCTAATGCCGGACGTTTCGATACGGACAGAAGAGGACAGATGATGCTAGGAGGCGGAACGATTTTCTGCAGTCCAAAGGAAATGGAATCCGCAAGAGAATTAGTAGGCTTAATGGGAAACAATTTCTTCCATCAGTTGCATCCTGCAAACGCAAAAACTCCGATGGAAGAATTATTAAAGACAGCAGAAGAAGTTAAACTGTAAACACTAAGGAGGGATAATATGTCAAATGTAACAGTTGCTTTACTTGCTTCTCTGGCGTACTTCATTAGTTATGCTGGTAACTGGGCTTTCGGTCAGTGTATGTTGGAAAGACCAATATGTGTTGGTGCCATTACAGGTTTACTGTTAGGAGACCCAACAACTGGTGTAATTATGGGTGGCGCACTCGAGGCTATTTACATGGGTGCAGTTAACATTGGTGGTGCTACAGCCGCTGAACCAGTTTCTGCAACCGTATTGGCAGTCGCTTTCGCTATTTCCAGCGGTCTGGGAATGGAAGAAGCATTGGCTTTAGCTGTACCAGTAGGATTGGTATTCAACAGCTTGGGCTTAGTATTATTCATGCTTGGTAATGCCTTCTTACCATGGTATTCAAAGGCTTGTGATACTGGTAATTCAAAGGCCATTGATCAGATCTTATGGTCTAACTGGTTAGTAATGTACGGTATCAGAACAGTCATCATTTTCTTCTCAGTATATCTCGGAAGTGCAGTAGTTGCTGCTGCAATGGCTAACTTACCACCACAGGTATTAGGCGGCTTAGGTGTTGCTTCAGGCCTGATCGGTGCAGTTGGTATGGCTATCTTAATGAGAATGCTGTGGAATAAGGAAACATGTGGCTGGTACTTTGTAGGTTTCGTACTTGCCAAGTATTTGAACTTACCGGCTATCGTTTTAGCTATCATCGGTACAGTTATTGCCATCACGATCGGATTCAATGATTATAAGATGAACAATTTAAAGGTAGCTGCTGCAGCTCCAGTAAGTGAAGAGGAGGATTTCTTCGGATGAGTACAGGATTAGCTAGTGGATTAAAGAAAAATTTAAGTCAGGAAGACATCAAGATGCTGGATAGAATTTACTGGCGTTCATTCAACGTATTCGCCGGTTTCGCCGGAAGTGCCTATGCTGCATCTTTAGGTTACACATATTCAATCAGACCAGCTCTGGACCGTTTCTATCCGGAACAGGAAAAGAGAGCTGAAGCATTCAACCGCCATAAGACCTGGTATAACATTACTCAGAACGTTGGTACATTTGCCATGGGCTTAAGTGCTTCCATGGAAAAGGAAAACTCTGAAAACTACGGTAACTATGATACAGAAGCTATCGTATCAATCAAGACATCCCTGATGGGACCTATGTCTGGTATCGGTGATGCATTGTTCTGGGGTATCGTCAGAGTTATCGCTGCCGGTATTGCCATCAACATGTCAGCCAGCGGCACATTACTTGCACCTATCGTATTCTTATTGATTTATAATATTCCATCAATGATCTGTCGTTATTACATGACATATTTAGGATACACAATGGGTGAAACATTCATTAAGCAGGCATTCGAATCTGGCCTGATCACAACACTGACCAAGTGTGCCGGTATCGTAGGCTTGATGATGGTTGGTCAGATGACCGCAAACAACGTATCATTCAATCTGGCTATCACATTGCCACCTGTTGCTGAGGGTGCAGCACCAGTTGCCATTCAGCAGTATTTCGACGAATTATTACTTGGTGTACTGCCGTTAAGCATCACTTTCATCTGTTACTATCTGTTATCAAAGGGTGTTAACCAGGTCAAGTTAATTTTCGGAATCATGATCATTGGTATCATCTTAGGCGTATTAGGAATTGCAGGTTAACATGAAGTATAAACATCTGAAAAATGCTGATGTAGACGTTTCTGAAATTGCCGTTGGTACATGGGCTATCGGTGGGGCAAATTACGGCCCTGTCAACCGTGAAGATTCCATTAAGGCAATCAGAGCCATGATCGATAACGGTGTCAATCTGGTTGATACTGCACCTGTTTATGGCAATGGATATTCAGAACAGCTGGTTGGTGAAGCATTACAGGGTGGATACAGAGACAAGGTGTTGATTTCTACCAAGTTTGGCTTGGCAGGAACAATTACCAATCCATTCAGAAGGGATGCAGGGTTCAATAATATAATGAGAGAAGTTGCCAGTTCCTTACAGAATCTGAAAACGGATCACATTGATTTCTACTTTGTACACTGGCCAGATCCAAATACACCAATTGAGGAAACCATGACTGCCTTGAATCTGTTAAAGAAGAAGGGAATAATCCGCCACATCGGTGTTTCCAATTTCTCAAAGGAACAGATTGAAGAGGCAATGAAGTATGGTGATGTTGATGTTCAGCAGCCACCTTATTCCATGGTTGACAGAAGTGCAGAAGAATTAATGAAATGGGGATATGAAAGAGGAATCGACTCTTTCACCTACGGTTCCTTAGGTGCCGGCATCCTGACAGGTGTCCACCGTGAGAAACCAAAACTTGGACCAGATGACTTGAGATGGCATTTCTATGACTTCTTTAACGAACCAAAATACAGCAAGGTTCAGGAGTTACTGAAGGTAATGGATGAAATATCAGCCAAGCATGATAACGTTCCTTTATCTCAGATTGCCATTAACTGGTCATGCTCTAAAGAGTACGTTGGTACTTCATTAGTTGGCGTTGTAAATGAAAAGCAGGCAAATGAAAACTGTGCTGCCTTCAGCTGGGAGCTGACTGAAGAAGACATCGCTGCTCTCGACAGAAAGATTGAAGAACTAAACATATAGGAGGGTACGTATGCTAGTTACAATGAAAGAAATATTAGACAGGGCTTCTGCTGAAGGGTATGCCGTTGCAGCACCTAATGTTGACAACGAAGTAAATGCCCGTGCCTGCATTGAGGCTGCAGAAGATCTGAATGCTCCTATCATTCTTGACGTTGCATTCGGAGCCGCCATCGACATTCAGTTCGCTGGTAAAATGATGGTTGAACTGGCTAAGCAGGCCAAGGTTCCTGTAGCCATCAACCTGGACCACGGTGCAACATTCGATCAGGTTATTCAGTGTATTCAGGCAGGTTTTACATCTGTCATGATCGACAGATCTTCATGTCCATATGAGGAGAATGTCAGAGACACAAAGTATGTCGTTGACATTGCTCATAAGGCTGGAGTATCAGTTGAAGCTGAATTGGGTCATGTAGGACAGGCTGACAACTACGATGTTGACAGAAACGCTGCTCTAACAGATCCTGAAGTAGCTAGGAAGTTCATTGAGGAGACAGGTGTTGACTGTCTGGCAGTAGCTGTTGGTACAGCTCATGGTGCATATCCAAAGGGATACATTCCTTATCTTGACTTTGAAAGACTGGCAGAAATCAAAAAGGCAACAAACAATTTCCCACTGGTAATGCATGGCTCTTCCGGAACCAAGGAAGAAGACCTCTACAAGGCCTGCCGCATGGGCATCAACAAGGTAAACGTCAACAATGACATCTGTCAGGCAATCGTTGAAAAGGTCAAATCCACTGACTATGAAGGCAATAAGGCATACTTCATCATGATGAGTGTTGCCATTGCCATCAAGGAAAAGACCAAGGAATTGATTAAACTCTATGGTTCTGACGGAAAAGCCTGGACTCCTGAAGTAAAAGGATTACCTAGATCAAAATTTCCTTTCTAATAATAACAGGTGAAGCAGGATTTATTCCTGCTTCTCCACTTTGTGTGATATGAAGAATACAGATACCGGAGCTTTCATTAAGAGAGTGTTAACACTGGCCATACCCATTACCATTCAGTCAGTAATATCTCTGTCAGTTAATCTGATAGACAATCTGATGATTGGGAGGTTAGGCGACATTGTCATTTCAGCATGTTCTTTGGCTACATCTTTTTACATGTTGTTTCAATGTACCATCATGGGAATTGCCAACGGTGGCATAATCGTAATTACTCAGTCTTGGGCCCAGAATAAAGTAAGAGAGGTAAAGAGAATAATTGCCTTCTGCTTACTGGCTTCCTTAGTTTGCGGCCTTGTTTTTGGCATGCTTGGTTATTTCTTCCCGGTACAGATAATGTCCATATATTCAGATAAGACAGTCCTGTATGATCAGGGCAGTATGTACTTACGCATAATATCTCTGTCCTTCCTAATGACTGGTATCAGTTCAGCACTTATCATGATGCTAAGGGCGGTCGATAATGTCATGTTCGGCTTACACCTGTCAATTGCCAGCTGCGTCATTAACGTTATGCTTAATTATGTCCTGATCTTTGGAAAACTTGGTTTCCCGGCCTTAGAGTTAAAGGGAGCAGCCATTGCGACAGTAATAGCCAGGGCAGTTGAATTAGTCATATGTCTTATCTATCTGTTCTTTAGGGAAAGGAAATTAAACTTTAAGTTAAAGGATTTCACTGATTTGCCAAACAGAAGCCAGATATTAAGCCTGTTAAAGGTAAGTCTTCCGATATTTGTTTCAGAATCATACATCATGATAAACAGCACATTCCAGACCATGATTTCCGGCCATCTGTCAGAAACATACATGACAGCCAACTCGGTAATTCATAACATCTGGTTATTGTGTAACGTATTTGCCAGTGGCATCTCTGCCAGCGCCGGTGTGATAATCGGGCATGACATCGGCGAAGACAGCACTCTTAAAACAGCCTATGACAATGCTTCCAGACTGACGGTATTAGTCATGATCGTCGGTGTACTGTCTGGCCTGTTAATTCTGTTGATTGGCCCGTTCATAATTGGAATCTATAACATTTCTGATGAATCACGTCAGATCTGTAATCAGTTACTGCTGGCTTCAGCGATCGTGGTATTCTTCATGGCCTGTCAGTCAGGAATTACCAAGGGAATCGTTCGAGCTGGCGGCAAGACACACATTGTATTGGCAGTAGACATTGCTTCAAGCCTGTTAGTTGGCTTGCCTTTAGGGTACATGTGTGCATTAGTTTGGAATTTAAGTCCATTTGTCATCTATGTTGCCTTACGCAGCAATTACATAGCACTGACATTATGGGGTTTATATAAAATCAGAAAAAAGAACTGGATCATAAAATTAGACAAATAATAAATACGAAAAAGAGGAGTCATTTATGAGTTTTGAACATGGTAAGAACACGGTAGTAAAGACAGAAAAGGGCTTAATAAGAGGCTTTAAGTACAACGACATCTACCATTTTTATGGCGTTAAGTACGCTGAAGCAGACAGATTCATGCCACCAAGAGAAGTGGAAAGCTGGGATGGCATTAAGGAAGCAACAAGCTATGGTCATATCTGTCCTGGCTTCAATGATGACAGGATCGGCAATAACCTTAAGAACCCGCACCGTTTCTGGCCGGTAAGTGAAGACTGCCTGTACCTGAATATATGGACCAAGAATACTAACAATGATGTTAAAAAGCCTGTAATAGTATGGTTCCATGGTGGTGGTTTCTTTGACGGTTCTTCATTGGAACATCTTTCATATGACGGATACAATCTGTGTGACAGAGGAGATACGGTTGTCATTACCTTGAATCACCGTTTAAATGTCTTAGGTTATTTTGACTTAAGTGATTATGGTGAGAAGTATGCGCGTTCAAAGAATGTCGGTAACCTGGACCTGATTGCGGCTTTGCAATGGGTCAACAAGAACATTGAATACTTCGGTGGCGACAAGGATAATGTTACCATTTTCGGCCAGTCAGGTGGTGGGGCAAAGGTTACTTCTGTAATGAACATGCCTGCTTCAAAGGGCCTGTTTAAGGCGGGAATGGTAATGAGTGGGGTCGTTGGCGAGTCAATGAGTGACTATGGCAAGGATACCAGAGCAGTAGTTGCCAAGGCATTGGAACTGTTAGGCATTACCAGGGAAAACATTGAAGATATAAATAAGGTTCCTCATAAGGAATTATGTAAGGCATACAGGGAAGCTAATAAGTTATTAGGTAACAAGGGCATGCCGTACATCGGACCATCAAAAAATGAAGACTATCATGGTGACCCGATGCATTATGGCTTCTTAGAGCAGGCAAAAGCTGCACCGCTAATTGTAGGTTCCAACTTCTCTGAATTCTATTCATTATCAGGTAAGTATAACCGTAATGAAATGAGCAATGAAGAAATGATGCAGGCAGTAGAAAATGAGTTGGGTAAGGAAAACGCGGATAAGATCATACCGTTATTTACCAAGGCATTCCCAAATAACAAGATAATTGACGTATTAGCCTATGACTGCAGCATTGTCAGAAAGCCAACTCTGGACTTTGTAAAGAGAAGAGCAGCTGAATGTGAGGCTCCAACATATAACTATCTGTTTACGGCCATTTATGGTATTAATGACGGCAGTACACCATTACACTCATCTGACATTGTCTTTGTATTTGGCAATACTCACATGGTTCCTTCAACCTACATGGATGGCTATGAAAAGGAAATTGAATACCAGATGGCAGGCAGGCTATTGGCCTTAGCTAAAACTGGTAAACCGCAACTGGAAGACCGCGATGAATGGCATAGAGCAACCGCTGATTCAGTTCCTACATTAGTATTAGACAGAAAGTGTGAAGAAAAGGTTGATTTTGACAAGGAATTATTGGAAGAAATGGTTAAGATCAAACCGCCGGTATTGAATTTCTAAAAAGGTATTTAAAGATGAAAAAGTATTTAATAATTACAATTATAGTTGTAGCAGCAACATTTGGCCTGGAAATACTGGCATCCATATACAGACGCAGGTATTATAACCAGCTCATACAGGCAATCAGCACAAAGAACTATGAGGAATTTGACAGGCTCAGTAAGAAGAAGACTGTCAGATTTCTCATACCAAAATATGACATGGAATACCTGAAACTTAACATTGTACTGGAAAAGGGCAGTGTTACGGAAATACGTGACCAATACAGGCATGTCGTTAACAGCTGTACCAATATCAGACAGAAGGCCGATATCTTAATGAATGCCTTTGACTATTATGTCAGTAAGGAAGATAAGGAAATGGCAAGGGAGTATGCTAAGGAAATTACAGCCTTAGGCAATGATGAACTCAGTAATTATGTTAAGAGACTGTATGACATTAAGATCAATAAGTCAGCTAAGTTACTCGATGAGATGCTTGAAGAGTTAAACAGCGGTTATGTCAGAAATATCTGGCAGAAGGAAATGCTGATCAGCCAGGCTTATGAGTTAAAAGGTGAAAAGGAATTACAGGAAAAATACGAAAAGCTATCCAGGCAGCATTTTGAGGAAGAAATGAAACAGAGAGGATAAGAGTATGAAGAAACATGTTTTATTATTCATAGGCATTGAGTTCTTCTACTTTTTTTCCATGGCTTGCGGTAACTACCTTACTGTCTTTTTGGAAAGCAGGGGTTTTACCATTACTCAGGTAGGTATCATTAACACAATATGTTCTGTAGCTGCGATAATTGCTTCACCAGTCGGCGGAATCATATCAGATAAGATGAGATCAAGCAGAAAGGGAACAATTGTCTGCTTAATAGGCCTTGTTGTTTCCTATGTACTTGTGCCGATTTCTTCCCTGATTAAAAACGCTACAGCTCTTACGATATTGTGCATAATCGTATTTAAGTCTTTTAACAGCCCTTCACAGTCATTAGTGGAAACAACAGTAATAGATGGCTGTAATAAAACAAACACCTTATATGGCAGGGTAAGAGTACTGGGAACCATTTCCTATGTTATAATGTCAATATTATTGGGATTAGTCATAACGGAAGACAATGTTTCATTTACCTTCTACTTATTGGGCGTAACAATGTTGCCGTGCATATGGTTCTTAATGACCATGGGTAACATAGTTGAAGATGTAAAGGTAAGTAAGAGTGTTTCAATCAGAAACCTGCCATTTAGAAAGCTGTTTTCAAACCCGTATTTCATTGCCTACATCATTTTCTGCATGATTCAGTACATACCGCAGATGAGTGTATTTAACTATCAGCCATACCTCATTAAGGAAGTAGGGGCAAACATGGGTTTAATAGGCATATTGCAGGCTTACAGGGCTTGTTTTGAGATACCGGTATTGCTGTTTGCGGATAAGATAGAGAAAAGAATATCTTACAGAAACATGACGATAATTGCGGCACTGTTTTATGCCTTACAGTCATTAGCTTACAGATATGTTAGTTCTTTTGGCGGCATACTAGCTGCCACAACATTCTCAGGTGTTGCCAGCGGGTTCTTTATTGCTGGCAGTGTTAAGTATGTGTTTACACTGGCTCCTAAGGAGTTAGTTTCGACAGCCCAGACAATGGTAGCCGCAACATCTGCTTTGGCAGGAATCATAGGTAACTTAATGGGAACACTTTTAGTTGAGAACATTGGCTTAAGACCATTCTTCTTCATCACCGGAATAATGATGTTGTTTGGAACGTTCTTCTACATAGGGTCTTTTATATATATAAATAAACACCTTAAAGTGGAGTATAAACAGGATAAATAGTTTAGTAATTGAATACTTTTTCGTTAAATGATGATACAAATGGGGCTACTTGTAGCCCCATTGAAATTAGTCAGTATTATGGTTTTTAATAATTCTCTTAATTAGAATAACAGTTCCCCATATCAAAAGCATTATCGCAAACATGCTTAGGAAACCGGCTAAGCCAGCTGCAATATCGCGAAATTCCATGTTGCCTGTATTGGTTATTTTTTGACCTATTTCAATACCAAAGGTTATTACAACTAATAGTGTAAAAACATAGATCCATGAGATGGTCATTATCAGATTCTTCTTGGCTAATTCCTTAAATAATGGATAGATAAAGGCAATCATGACCATACCTAATAAACCAATAATAAGGAAATGAAGCCATTTATCTGATATGCCTCCAAAAGAAACATTACAATATCTGGCAATGGCGTTGTGGATCTTTGCCATGAGTTTGACCAATAGTTTTAAGATTTCTGCCATAAAATAATCCCTCCTAAAAAAATCTAAATGATTATATCACAATATTTATATATATTATTTAAATATCATATTATTATAGTTATTTTCAAAAAAATTATAATCGTGCTAGTATAGTATTGCTTTTGTAAGGTGATGATTGAAAGATATGACTAATAAATTAAAACACCGTTTGTGGTTAGCGTTTGCAAAACTATTAGATTATTTCAGCGTTTCACTTCCTTTCTTTATCTGTTGGTTTTATTATTATTCTAATGTAATTATTAACCCGTTTTATAGTATGGGAAATTTTATAATTGCTATTCTTTATGTTTTTGTTTTTGGTTACTTATGTAGAGTATATGATGCTGATGAAATATCTTTACATAGAATTTCTGAAGTATTTTATTCTCAGATTCTATCTTTTTTAGTAGCTGATGGATTCATTTATTTGCTAATTTGTGTTTTAAGTCGTAGATTAGTTAATTTGATACCTGGATTGATGTGTATTGCTGCTCAATTTGTTATTGCGTTAGCATGGAGTTATTTTGTTCATTTATGGTATTTCAAATCATTCCCTGCTAAAAAGACAATTATTGTTTATGACAATCAACAAGATATGGAGA
>JAFUCG010000118.1 GCA_017459795.1 Erysipelotrichaceae bacterium
CTTTGATATTTCTCCGGAGGCAATTTTTGAGGTTTGAGTTGAGAATAGTATTGGCCTCCAGTTATTAAATTGTGTTTGGTCTCGTTGTAAAGTCCCTTTTAAAACTATGTTAATAGTTTACGTTACCATAATTAAACCAGTACTATTCTCATTCAGATATTATTTAAAGTATTTGATTTCAGATACAAACACAAATAAAACTCTTTGAGGAGGTGACAGACTTGGGTAAGAGAGATACAGAAATAGCCGAGTCAAAGCCAAGACGAAAGTCTAAGATTAATACCTCTTCTGAATCTAGAGAAAAACAGATGATTGATCTAGCTATGGATGCTGTAGAAGAGCGAATACGTTCTGGAAAAGCATCAGCTTCCGAGTATGTTCATTTTTTAAAGCTTGGTACAGAGAATGCTAAGCTTGAAAGAGAGAAATTGGTAAATGAGAACAAACTCTTAGAAGCAAAAACTCAAAATATTACAGAAGCTGCTGAAGTAAAAGAGATAGTTGAAAAAGCTATGAAGTACTTTTCTGTATATAGTGGTGATGTAGATGTAGAAGATGATGAGTATGATGAAGATGAAGAACAGAGTGGTCGACGCAGACGTAGAAGAAGGTAAGAGATGTTATTCAGAGTTAATTAAACTCCCTACTTATGAAGAACGATTCTTATATTTAAAGATGACTGGACAAGTAGGAATAGAAACATTTGGCTTTGAACGATATTTAAATCAAACATTCTACAAATCTGAAGAATGGAAAAAAGTTAGAAGACAGGTAATCATAAGAGACAATGGATGTGATATGGCAGATGATACTCATCCAATAAATGGACGAATAATAATTCACCATATGAATCCAATTACAGAAAAGGATATTCTTAGGAGAAAAGAAGACATATTAGATCCTGAATTTCTTATCTGTGTTTCTTTAAGAACTCATAATGCAATACATTATGGTAAAAAAGATTATGCTAAAGAACATGAGATGATTGTTAGAAAACCAAATGACACTTGTCCATGGAAAATGTAAGGAGGATATTTATGGCAAAGAATAAAAACAAATTAAATGCATTTAATGCTACTCCAGAGACAGTTGATCAGGAAGTCTCTAAAGAAAATTTCGAAGCAGAGAAAACTGCTGATCAAACAAACAAAGATGTTGAAAATATTGAGGGCGAAGAGAGCACAAATGATCAGGTTGAAGTACCTGATGAGGAGACAGTTGAAGACACTCCTGATGAAGAGACTGTAGAGGAAACCCAGGAAGAAACAAATACTGAAGAACCTGAACCACCGGTGTTTGTTGACGATAGAAAGAAGTATGAGGTTGATTGTGACCAGCTTTACCTTAGACCAGAACCAAATAAGAAAGCTATTGCTGGTATTCTTTCTAAGGGTAACATTCTTTATGGCATTAATGAAGATGAAAAGCTTCCAGAAGGATGGCTTGCTGTTGAAACTGACAAAGAGCACAATCATATTTCCGGTTATGTAATGAAAGAGTTCGTTAAGACTTTATAAGGAGCAGAGTATGAATGAGAGTATCTTAGATACAATACGAAAGATGCTTGGTTATGAGGCCGATGTTGCAACTCCGTTTGACATAGAAATAATTCAGCATATTAATGCTGCTTTTTCTATTCTAACTCAGTTAGGTCTTGGACCAGCATCTGGTTTCTCAATACAAGATAATACTTCTGTTTGGGGTGATATTATTCCAGAAGGAGTTAATCTTGAAGATGTAAAAATGTACATCTATTTAAAAACTCGAATTGTATTTGATCCTCCTGCATCTAGTTCTGCTCTTGAAACAATGAAAGAGCAAATAAAGGAATACGAATTCCGAATCAATATTGAAGTAGATGAAGGATAGGTAAAAATTCAAAATGGGTAAATTATCGAACACTGCAGTACCAAAGTACTATGGAAGATTTAGAGATGCAGTTCTAAGAGGAGATATTCCTGTTAATCATGAAATCTCTCTAGAAATGAATCGAATTGATGCTTTAATAGATGATCCTGATATATACTATGACGAATCAGCTGTTGAAGGTTATATTGCTTTCTGTGAGAATGAATTAACTCTAACTGATGGTAGTGATTTGCACTTACTTGAAACTTTTAAGTTATGGGCAGAGCAGATCTTTGGTTGGTATTATTTTACAGAAAGAGAAATCTGGGTACCTAATAAGAATGGTCGTGGTGGACGATACGTTACTAAAAGAGTTAAGCTTAGATTAACAAAGAAACAGTTCCTCATTATTCCAAGAGGTGCTGCTAAGTCAATGTATGACTCAACAATCCAAGCTTTCTTTTTAACTATTGATAGATCTACAACAAAACAAATTACAACAGCTCCAACAATGAAGCAGGCTGATGAAGTAATGTCTCCAATCAGAACTGCTATAACAAGAGCACGTGGACCTTACTTTAAGTTTCTTACAATGGGCTCGATCAATAACACGACCGGGTCAAAAGCCGATAGACCAAAATTAGCATCTACAAAAGAAGGTATTAAATCTTTCTTGACTGAATCTTTGCTTGAAGTCAGACCTATGCAAATCGATAGACTTCAAGGTTTACGAGTTAAGGTAGCTACTGTTGATGAGTGGCTTTCTGGTGAGATTCGTGAAGATCCTATAGGTGCAATTGAGCAGGGTGCTTCTAAGTTAGATGAGTATATTATTCTAGCTAGTAGTTCAGAAGGTACTGTTCGAAATGGTGTTGGTGATACAATCAAAATGGAGTTACTTGACATTCTTAAAGGAAAGTATGTGGCTCCGCATGTTAGTATTTGGTATTATAAGCTTGATAGCATTGATGAGATTAATGATCCTTCAATGTGGATCAAAGCTAATCCAAACCTTGGCAAGACTGTATCATATGAAACTTATAAGCTTGATGTCGAAAGAGCAGAAAAGAATCCAGCAGCTAGAAATGATATTCTGGCTAAAAGATTTAATATTCCTCTTGAAGGTTACACATATTTCTTCCCATATGAAGAAACATTGCCTCATAGACATAGAAATTATAAAGGTTTGGTATGTTCAATGGGAGCTGACTTGTCACAAGGTGATGACTTCTGTGCTTTTACATTCTTATTCCCATTCTCAAATGGAACATTTGGTATTAAAGCAAGAAGTTATATTTCAAGTCTTACCTACAAACAACTTCATAAGGCAGCAAGAGAAAAGTATGATGAATTCATTGCCGAAGGTAGCTTAATAGTTATGGAAGGTGATGTGTTAGACATACCATCTGTGTTTGAAGACCTTGATGATCATATTCTCGATATGGAGTATGATGTTGAGGCTATGGGATTTGACCCATATAATGCAGATAAGTTTGTTGAATTATGGGTTGGAGT
This sequence comes from Erysipelotrichaceae bacterium, assembly GCA_017459795.1. GTDB lineage: Bacteria > Bacillota_I > Bacilli_A > Erysipelotrichales > Erysipelotrichaceae > RUG521. Next base: position 3,364 of record JAFUCG010000118.1, read on the forward strand.
TAATGGTCCGCATTGTGGTTTGGTTAAAGTTCAACAGGGTAAACGAACTGAGACTGTACCATTGGGTGAAATAAAGAAGTTATCTACTGAACGAGCATTATTATTTGATGAAGAAATAATGACGTTTACAATGGGTAACTGTATTGTAGAAGAAGACACAAATGGAAATCGTAAACTTTTAAAGAAACGCTATGCAGACAAAATCGATAATGTGTCAGCATTAATGGATGGATTTGTAGCGTATAAGGAAAATAGGGAGGCCTTTGATTAATGGAAAATGCATACATAGCACATCATGGCATCCTTGGACAGAAGTGGGGTATTAGAAGATACCAGAATTATGATGGTTCTTATACTCAAGCAGGTGTCAAAAGATACAAAGAGTCTAAGGCTAACTATGATAAAAAGAGATCAGAATTAAAATCTCTTAAAGAAGCCGGTTCAAGTAAGCAATCCATAAAAATGGCTAAAGCAGATGCAAAGAAAGCAAAAGCCAAAATGAACAAAGATTACAAGCATCTTAAAGCAGATATGATGGCTGATAAAGGTAAATTTAGATATCAGATGGGTCAAACAATCACAAATAGAACCCAAACTTTAAATGATATTTCTAAAGCGTCAGCTATGACTGCTGCTGGTTCACAATTTTTAAGTAGAGCAGGGATAATAGATCAGAAAATGTCAAGCTATATTACTTTAGGCTCAGCAGCTGTTTCTGGTGGAGCATTTATTGCTGGAAGAATTGCTGAAAAAGGTAATAAAGAGCTAAGAGCTTATTATACTCATACTTCAAAATATTAGGAGGCAATCATGACTAACACATACATAGCTCATCATGGCATCTTAGGTCAGAAATGGGGTGTAAGAAGATTTCAAAATCCTGATGGTTCTTTAAAAGCTGCTGGTGCTAGGCGTTATAATAGTGTTAGTAGAGAAAGCATTAAACAAAGAAAAGAAACCATAAAAACACTTAATAATAAAATTAATGTTGATCCATATAGTAAAAATAGGCAAAAAAATAAACAGAAGTTGTCTTATGAAATAGAACAGCTTAAGAATGATAAACTTAAATTAAAAGTTAATCAAGGAAAAATTAATCTTAAAGGTAGAAATTATTACAATAAAAAAGTTCAACAGTATATGGATCAAGGTTTCTCCAAAGAAGAAGCTGAAATAAGAGCATATAGGTCAAATCAAGGACGAAAATATGTTATGGCAGCTGCTGGAGTAACTCTAGCTGCCGTTGCAGCTTATGGTGGTTATAAGTATTATAAGAATAATGTTGATGGTACATTAAAAGCTGGAAAGAAGCTTCAAAATATTTCTTCATTTATGAGAAATGTTGAGAACGAAGCACTATATACTTCACATAATATTAGAGATAATATTAAATATAGAGGATTATATGGTGCTGTTAACATGAATGATTCAGGAGCTGAACATATTTATAAGAACACCATTAATATTAAGAAAAATATTAAAGTAGCATCCCATAAATCTGCAGAAAAAATAGCTGTAAATTTATTTAATACAGATAAACAATACGCTAAAGAAATGAAAGATACTATAGATATGGCCAGAATTGCAACTATTGGAGATCCATTACATGCTAGACAGCATAAAATGTTAACAGAAGCTAGTAAAGAAATAATGATTGGAAAACCAGGAAAAAATTTCTATAAAGCTTCAAATTGGTTATTAGCAGCACATGATAATATATTACCAGGTCAAGATGCTAGAAATAAAAAATTATATGATGCTCTCAAAAAATCAGGATATAGCGCCCTTAGAGATTACAATGATGAATCACTATCTGGATACCATTCTGTATCATCTAATATTATATTTGATGGTGCTAAAAATATTGAAATTTCAAATATTATAGATATGAAAAATAATGTAACTAAAATGGGAGCTGATAGAATCGCTGCACAATTATTGGAAATTGGTGATGTAGTTGTTCCTTATGCTGGTATCACAGGAGCCTATACAACAGGTATAAGGTCATTAGCCAATAAAAAAGCAAGATCAAATGAAATACAAATAGCCAATAAATACAGAAAAGAGCATCCAGGAACGAAACTATCAACTGAACAAATAATTAAGAATTATTATAATTTTAAATAGGAGGCAATCATGACTAACACATACATAGCTCATCATGGCATCTTAGGTCAGAAATGGGGTGTAAGAAGATTTCAAAATCCTGATGGTTCTTTGACTGAAGCTGGTAAGAAAAGACTATCTTCTAATCCAGATAAAACAAGAAACTATTATCAAAAACAAGTAAATAGACAGCGTGGTAAATTGCATGGTAGTAGTAACAGATGGATGTCAGGTACAAATATAGGAAAAAAATCTAAAGAGGTATCTGAAAAAATAAATAAAGAACGCCAAGATTGGGAAAATAGTGAACATTATAAAAGTTCTATAAAAAAAATGAACAAACTTGATAGAGATTTAGATGCTGGCAAGATAAATTTTGATGAATATGAATCAAAATATGAAAATCTTCAAGAATCTATGGGACATCCAACCGGAGGCTGGAACGCGTATAAAGTAACCAAAAAAGGAAGACGGTATTTAACTGATTACCCTGATAAAAACGGAAAAGATTTAACAAAAGCGTATTTGAAAGACCTTGGTTATAATGAAGAAGCTGCTGACTTTATACAAAAAATAATAAGAAAATCGGAGAAGCAAGTATTAGATTAAAGGAGGCAATTATGGAAAACACATATATAGCTCATCATGGCATCATGAAGCAGCGATGGGGCGTTAGAAATGGTCCTCCTTATCCTCTAAAGAATTCTCAAAGAAGTAAAGCTGAAAGAAATGCTAATAAAGAATCAAAATCTTCTAAAGAAAAAACTGTTGATGCAAAGTACAGGGAGGTTAACAGCGGAAAATCTCCATCTTTAAAGCGTCAAGATGTTCAGACAATTGGACAGGATGCTGACAGAGCAGTTTTAGGAATCTCAAGATTAATTCCAAGGAAGAAAGTTGATCTTTCAGAATATTCAGATGCTGAACTTCAGAAGATTGTAAATCGTCAGAGATTAGAACAGCAATATAGCCAGTTGAATCCTGATGTTGTTGAAAAGGGAGCTAATTATATTAGAGAAGGATTACAGACTGCAGGAGCTTTGGCAGGTCTTTATTTAACATATAAAACAGTAAAGACCATGAAGGGATAAGGTGAATCAAAATGAGTTTGGGAGATCGTTTTAAAAGAGCTTGGAATGCTTTCAGCGATAATAGAAGCCCAACAAATCCGTACATGTTAATGGAAAATGTTACTTCTCATAGACCTGATCGAATGGTTTATTCAAGAAGGAATGATCGTTCTATTGTTGGTGCTGTATATAATCGTATAGCGATTGATGCTTCTCAGATACCGATTCGTCATGTTAGACTTGATGAAGAAGATAGATTCATTGGAGATGTTGATTCATATTTAAACGAATGTCTCAAATATTCACCAAATATTGATCAGACTGGTACAGCCTTTATGCAGGATGTTGTCGAGTCATTATTTGATGAAGGAGTAATTGCTATTGTTCCAACTGAGACAACAAAGAATCCATATCTATCAGCAAGTTATGATATTACTTCTTTACGAGTTGGTAAGGTTGTTGAATGGTCACCTAAGAAAGTTAAGATTAATGTTTACAATGAAGAAAAAGGTGAAAAGCAGGATATAGTAATGTTGAAACGTCACGTTGCTATTATTCAAAATCCTTTCTATTCTGTAATGAATGAACCTAACTCAACAGGTCAACGATTAATCAGGAAATTAGCTATCTTGGATGCCATTGATCAGCAAAGTGGATCTGGTAAATTGGATATGATTATCCAGTTACCTTATTCAGTAAGAGGCGAAAAGCGTCAAGCTCAAGCTAAACAAAGAAAGAAAGATATTGAGGAGCAGCTCAACGAATCAAAGTATGGTATTGCTTACATTGATGCATCAGAGCATGTAACTCAGTTAAACAGACCGGTTGACAATAATCTTCTTAAACAAATTGAAGATCTTCGTACTATGTTATATTCTCAACTTGGTATTACACAGGAGATTCTTAATGGAACTGCCAATGAAGAAGAAATGAACAACTACTATCAAAGGACAGTAGGACCTGTATTAAAAGTTATTGTTGAAGAAATGGAAAGAAAATTCCTTACAAAGACAGCAATTTCTCAAAAGCAGGCTATTCGTTACTTCCGTGATCCATTTGAACTTATGACAATTACAAAGATAGCTGAAGCTTCAAATAGCTTAAGTAGAGAAGGTATTGTTAAACCTAATGAGTTTAGACAGAAACTCGGCATGAAGCCAGATGATAGTCCACAGGCTGAAGAATTAATTAATTCTAATATTAAGCAGCCAGGACAAATTCAAAATGCTGTTCCAGAAGGACCACCAGAAGGTTTATCTGGGCAGGATCTGGTTGATTACTATCAACAGCAACTGGATGAACTTGACGAGTCAGATAGACAACTCGATGAATTAGAAAAGAGTTTAGGGAGGTAAATAGATGAAAACAGTTTATATTTCTAGTGACTTCCTACGTCAGGATTATATAGCACATTATGCTAGTCCTTACTACGATCCAGTGAAAGCTCATGAATACTACATGAAGCACCGTGAACTTGTTGGAAAGCGTTCAACTACTGGATTGAATGAAAAAGGACGAGCTATGGCTCAATATGCCAAAAGTCAGATTAATGCTGAACGAGATACAAAACTCGCTGAGCGTAAGAATAAATATGATAGTGATAGAGAATCAAGAAAGTCTACTTATACCACTGACAGACAAAACGCAATGGACAAGAAGACTGGACAGATGTCTAGATTATCAGAAGCTCTTAAAACAGAAAAAGAGAATCAATCAAATTCTAAAACTCAAAGTATTAATTCTGTGTCTTCAAAGATTAAGAATGAAATTTCTAATCTACAGGCAGAATTAAAAAGTATGTCATCAGCTGAAAGAAAAGCTAAATCTGGAGAGTATCAAAAGAAAATTGCATCGTTAAGAAATGATAATAACGAAGCAAGAAACCAGATTAATGCAGCATATAAACAAGCTGTAGCGCAACTTCAAAATCAGCATAATGTTGACAAATCAGCTGCCAATGAAGAATACAAAAATACTTCTGCTAGTCTTAAATCTTCATATTCTGAAGATACAAAGAATCTTAGAGAAGGCTATAACACAGACAAGAAGTCTATTAGAGAAGAAGCTAATAAAACATATGAGAACGAGCTTGCTAATCTAAAGAATATAGCTGAATTTAAGAAAACAAAGAAAGGTAAGTCTAGTAAGAAGTCAAGTTCCAAAGCCAAAGTGTCAGGTCCAGGAACCGGGGATTTCTTAGCAAGATATAAAGCAAAGAAATCAAAATGATGGTATTAAGACTCTCTATTAATAGACGAGTTATAATACAATAAAAAATCTACAAGGAGGAAAAAGAGATGTCAAAGATGGGTAAATCCTATGACTTTGAAGGATGGGCATCAAAATTTGGTGTCAGATGCTCTGACGGAACAACTGTTCGCCATGGGGCATTCAGTCACAATAACGGAAAAGTGGTTCCTCTGGTTTGGATGCATCAGCACAATTCCGTTGGTAATGTTCTAGGTAAAGCACGTATTGAAGAGAGACCAGAAGGCTATTATGCTTATGGTTCATTCAATGACACAGAGCAGGGTCAGACAGCTAAGATGCTTCTTGAGCATGGTGATGTTGACTCATTGTCAATCTGGGCTAATCATGTAAGACTTACTCCTATGAAAGATATTATTCATGGAGATATTAAAGAGTTAAGTCTTGTATTAGCAGGTGCTGATCCTACAGCATTAGTTCAGGATGTTATTCAGCATTCCGATGAAGGTTACGATGAGTATGACGGCACAATCCAGTCAGGATTTGAATTCGAGTTTATCGCACATTCTGGTGATGAGGATGACGAAGACGAAGATGAAGAGTCTAATGAAGACGAAGAGCTTGATGGCGAGGAATCAGATGATGACGTTCAGGATGAAGATGATTCTGAAGATAATGAGGATGAATCTGATGAAGAAATTGAGCATGCCGACTTACCTAAGGAGGGTAAAAAGATGGCAGGAAAAACTGTTGGTGATGTACTAAATACCATGAATGAAGAGCAGAGAGGTGTTACTGATTATTTAGTAGGCCTCGCACTTCAGGAGGGTGCAAAAGATTCAGATGATGAAGGAGGAGAAGAAATGAAGCATAGTGCATTTGAAAATGATGAGGTTATGGAGCAGGATGTAGTTCTTTCTCATGATGACATGAACCTTATTCTCTCAGACGCTAAGAAGTTTGGTTCAATTAAGGAAGCAGCTATTGCTCACGGCGTAGAAAATCTTGAGGTATTATTCCCAGATGCTAAGGCCATTAGCAATACACCTGAGTTTATTAAGAGAGATACAACTTGGGTAGACGTTGTAATGAATGGTGTACATAAGGTACCATTCTCAAGAATCAAGTCTCTATTTGCTGATCTTACAGAAGATGAGGCTAGAGCTAAGGGTTACATTAAGGGTAAGTACAAGAAGGAAGAAGTATTCTCACTCTTAAAGAGAACTACCCAGCCTACAACCATCTACAAGAAGCAGAAGCTTGATCGTGATGATATTATTGATATCACAGATCTTGATGTAGTTGCTTGGATTAAGCAGGAAATGAGAATGATGCTTAACGAGGAAATTGCTCGTGCTATTCTCGTTGGTGATGGTCGTCTTGCTTCTGATGATGATCATATCGATACAAACTGCATCCGTCCAATCTGGACAGAAGAGGAACTCTTCACAATCAATGTTACTCTTGATGCTACTGTAGATGCTGCTGATGAAGATGCTGTTGCTAAGAACTTCATTAGAAAGGCAATTAAGTCTCGTAAGGATTACAAGGGATCAGGCAGCCCACTTCTCTTCACAACAGAAGACATGCTTACAGATATGCTTCTTCTTACAGATGAGACAGGTCGTGACCTTTATGATTCTGAGGATAAGCTTCGTACAAAGCTTCGTGTAAACAAGATCCAGACTGTTCCAGTTATGGAAGGCCTTACAAGAACAGTTAACGGTAAGACAAGAAAGCTTCTTGGTATTATTGTTAACCTTTCAGATTACAATTATGGTGCTGATAAAGGTGGCTCTGTTGCATTGTTCGATGATTTCGATATCGACTTCAACGCATACAAGTACCTTATTGAGACAAGAGGCTCAGGTGCTCTTGTTAAGCCATTCTCTGCTATTGTTATTGAGCAGGAAGTTGCAAACGGCTAATAAATAACACTGGTTCATACTTGGGAGAGTACTTTATTCAAAATGAGGTATTCTCCTGAGTTATTTATTAATTCTATAGGAGGACAAGTATAATGGAGAAACTTTATGAAGATAGCGATCAGGTTCATGTTGCTGCAGTAGTTCTTTATCCAGGAACAGGTGCTGCTGCTGGTAAGTATTATGAGACAGCTGAGAAGGCTACAGCTGCCGCTGCAGATACAGAGATTCCAGCTGCCAAGATTTTCCAGCTCTTTATCAAGGGTGTTCTTGTAAAGAGTGGAGATAATTATGTTAAGCCAATTGCTTGCACAAAGGCTGGTGTCCTTACGCTTCCAACAATTAGTTAGTAAGGAGAACATATATGGCTAAGTTTTATGGAAAAGTTGGTTTTCTGGATGAAAGTGAAACCAAGCCTGGAGTTTGGGAACCAGCTATCCAGGAACGATACTATGCCGGTGATATTTTGTCTAATTATAGACGAAATGATGGTAATAACATAAATGACAATGTTGTTATTAATAATAAATTCAGTATTATAGCTGATAAGTATGCACATGAGCATACACAAGACATTAGGTGGATTGAATATTTAGGTGGTAAATGGAAAGTAACAAATGTTGAAGTTATGTCTCCAAGACTAATACTTACAGCAGGAGGTGTTTACAATGAGCAGGACGAGGATTGATTTCCATAACGAACTGTTAAAAGTTTGTAATCACGTTTACTATCAAAAGCCTAGGGATTCTAAAATGGAGTATCCTTGTATTATATATGAGGATGCTAAACCTAATGTTCGACATGCTAATAATAAAATTTATATCCACAACAAACGATACTCGGTTACATATGTGACAAAAGATCCGGATGATCCAGTCATAGATCAACTATTATATTTACTACCTCATACTGAATGGGATAGAAGGTATATTGGAGGAAATCTTTGGCACTGTGTATACGATATTTATTTTTAATAGGAGGAAAAAGAGATGCCTAGATTAAAATGGGATCAGGACACCGAGCGTCTTTATGAAGGCGGTGTAGACATGTGTGCCCTTTTTGTAATGGGTCAGAATGGATACGGAATCGGTGTACCTTGGAATGGTCTTACAAAGATCGAAGAGAAGCCAACAGGTGCTGAAATCACAAAGAAGTATGCTAACAATAAGGTTTATGCCCAGCTTCAGTCTGCTGAAGAGTATGAAGCTACTATTGAAGCATTTACATTCCCTAATGAGTTCTATGCTTGTAATGGTATGAAGGCTGTAACAGCTGGTGTATTTGCTCATCAGCAGAACCGTGCAAAGTTTGGTCTTGTTTATCGTTCATTGATCGGTAATGATACAGAAGGCTTCGATCATGGTTACAAGTATCATGTAGTTTATGGTGCTTTGGCTAAACCATCATCACAGAGCCATGATACAGAAGATGACGATACAGATATTGATCCAATGTCATGGGATATTTCAGCATCAGCTCCAAGTGATACAATCTCAGGATTTAAGCCAGCTGCTACATATACAATTGATTCAACAGTTGTAGATGCTGACGCTTTGAAGGAGTTTGAGGATCTTGTATATGGTACAGACCCTACAACAGGTGAAACACCTACAGCAGGTACAGATCCTGCTATGCCTATGCCAGCTGATCTTGTTCGTATTTTCGGTACAACAGTTAACGGTTAATTGATGCAGGTTTGCTCCCTAGGGTTATAATTGCTCTAGGGAGTTTTTTCAAGGAGAGGATAAAAACATGGTAGTAAGAGAATTAAAAGTAAAAGATTATTTAGGTAATGATAGAGAATACAAACTCTATTTTAATATGGATGAAAACGAGATTATGGAGCTCGAGTTCGGTAATATAAAAGGAGGGATTTCTGAATTTTATGGAAGAATTCTTAGAGCACAGGATTTACCATCTATTATTAGAGCCCTTAAAGATGTTATTGCAGCATCTTATGGTATTGTAACAGCTGATGGTGAAGGCTTCCAGAAGAGTCCAGAAATAATGACACAGTTCACATACACTAAAGCCTATTCTGAATTCATGACAAAACTCTATACAGATGATGAATATGGTCAGGCTTTTCTTAAAGAGCTGTTCCCAGAAGAAATTATGAAGAAAATCTTGGCAAGGTTGGAGGAGAATAATAAGAAGAGAGAAGCAGCAGCAGAAGCTGGACAGATTCCACAGACTTCTCAGCAGATTGTTCAGATGCCTCTTCAGACGCCAGTTCAGTAATATGTTAAGGATAGTAGTGCCTCAAAAACAATTTTGGAATGAAGAAACAAAGAAATTTGAGTATACAAAAGAAACAGTATTGATGCTTGAACATTCGTTAATTTCTATTTCAAAATGGGAGGCCAAATTCCACAAACCTTTCTATGTTAGTAAAAAAGACAGGAAAGAAAAACGTTCAGAAGCTGAAACTCTGTATTATATTAAGTGTATGACTATAAATACAATTAATGACGATAGAGTATATTTGGCTTTAACCCCAGACAATGCAGATGCTATTGAGAAGTATATAACTGACCCAATGACAGCAACTAAATTGTCTAAATCAAAGAAATCTAATGGTTCAAAGAAAGAAGATACTCGTCCAATTACTAGTGAATTAGTGTATTATTGGATGATTCAATATGGTATTCCTCATGAATATGAGAAATGGCATTTCGAAAGGTTGTTGACTTTAATAAGATTATGCAGTGAAGAGGCTGAGAAGCATGATCCTAAGAAAAAGAAGGAAAGAAAGAAGACAACAACTGAACAATTAGATCGTATGGCAGCCCTTAATGAGCGGCGTAAAGCTGCATTACATACAAGGGGATAAATTACCTGTTGTAGTGACTTCAAGTTCATCACTACAATGTACTTCATCTTTGGGAGGGCCTTTAACCGGAGGGTCCTCTCTATTTTTAGGAGATAATAACTATGGGAATTAAAGTGTCCTCAAGTTCTAATTTTTCAAAAACGAAAAAGTATTTAGATAAGATTTATCATATTATGCATAAGACAAATTTTGACCATTTTGGCCAAGAGGGTGTCGAGGCCCTGAGGGCAGCAACTCCTGTAGATTCTGGAAAAACCAGAGATTCTTGGTATTACAGAATTACACAAAAAGGTAATCGTGTAACAATTAATTGGATTAACGACAATGTTAACGAAGGAGTTAATATTGCTATTATTTTGCAATATGGACATGCAACTGGTTGGGGTTCATATATTCAAGGAACTGATTATGTTAATCCAGCTATGAAACCAGTATTTAGAGAACTATCTGAAAAAATATTAAAGGAGGTTAGGAGTGTATAATGGCAACACAGATTGAAAATAATGTCGTCTCAATGTCATTCGATAATTCGAACTTTGAGAAACATGCAAATACTACATTGTCTACACTGGACAAATTAAGAAAGTCTCTTAACTTTTCCGGTACTGCTGACAGTTTGAATGATGTATCTGCTGCTTTTAGTAATGTAGATACCTCAACACTTCAAAATGGAGTTCAGGAAGTACATAATAGATTTTCAGCATTAGAAATAATGGCTATTACAGCCTTAACAAATATTACGAATAAGGCTGTTGATGCAGGTACTAGAATAGCTAAGGCATTAACTTTAGATTCTATTGCATCTGGTTTCAGTGAATATGAACTTATGATGAACTCAGTTCAGACTATTATGTCAGGTACCGGTGAGTCACTTGACGTTGTAATGTCTAAGCTTGACGAATTAAATCAATATGCTGATGATACTATTTATGTGTTCTCAGATATGACACAGAATATTGGTAAGTTTACCAATGCTGGTGTTGATCTTGAAACAGCAGTACAAGCTATGAAGGGTCTTTCTAATGAGGCTGCATTATCAGGTGCTAATGCCGTAGAAGCATCAAGAGCAATGTATAATATAGCTCAGTCACTTTCAATGGGTTACATGCAGTATATTGATTGGAAATCTATTGAAAATGCTAATATGGCAACAAAAGACTTTAAAGAGAATCTTGTTGAGACGGCACTCGACTTAGGTACACTTACTGAAGCAGCTGTTAAAGCACAACCATCCATTAATGCATTATTTAAAGAAAAATTAAAGGACGGCTGGCTTACAAATGATGTACTTCTTCAGACTTTACAAAAGTATTCTGATGAAACAACAGAGCTTGGTAAGAAGGCATATGCAGCTGCACAAGATGTTAAAACATTCCATCAGATGTGGGATACTGTATTAGAAGCCGCTGGTTCAGGTTGGGCTAAGACATTTCAATATATTGTTGGTGATTTCGATCAGGCCAAAACATTATGGACTAGTGTAAGTAATTATCTAAATGATGTTATAGGTAAACAAGCTGATGCTAGAAATGCTTTATTTAAAACATGGAATGAAGCTGGAGGAAGACGTTACGTTATAGACGGTTTAACTCAAGCTTTCCATGCTTTACGTAAAGTCACATTAAATATCGGTTTAGCATTTAAGGATGTATTCGAAGGATTAGATAATAGTAAATTATTTGATTTGTCAACTTCATTCTTTTATTTTGCTAAGAATTTAAATGAGTCTTTAGCACCAGCAGCAAAAGACATTCGTCATACTTTCCAAGGTTTATTCTCTGTATTAGATATAGGAATACAGATTGTAACAGCTATTGGTAGAGCTTTCTATTACTTGGTTAGTAACTCTGGTTTAGGTGGATTGGCTAAATCTATACTTGGTGTCACAGGTACATTTGGTGAATTCATCTATGGTATCGATCAATCTTTAAAGAAGAACGATACATTCTATAAAGCTCTTAAGAGAGTTGCTGATTTCTTGCTCACAATTCCAAGAGGAGCTAATGCAGCATTTAAAGCTCTTACTGGAATGGACTTCCTAACAGCGATAGATAAATTCTCTGATAAATTAGAATATTTATTAGACCATTTATCAGAATTAGGTAATAAATTCCAAGAGTTTGCTGGAGGTATTTTAGGATCAGCATTAAAGAATATTACTGATAAGTTTAATGCTATTGGTGATTCATTCGATAAAACTGGTGAAAAAGCTGGTTTATTAGAAACCATATTTACTGGTTTATTTAAAGTTTTAAGTAGCATTGGAACTGGTATCTTAACCGTTATGGATAAGATTGGTGAAGGTTTGACTAAAGCATTTGGTCAGACAGATATGACTACAATAATGGACTTTATTAATACTGCTGGTTTAGCTGGTTCATTTAGTGCATTCTTATTACAACTTAAGAATTTATTAGATCCACTTGACGATATTGGTGATATGATCACTAATATTAGAGAAGATTTAGCAATTCTTCAAACTGCTGTTAAGGCAGATGTAATTCTCAAAATAGCAGAAGCAGTTGGTATTCTTGCAGTATCTTGTTTAGTATTAGCTTCAATAGATGCTGATAGATTAGCAGCACCATTTGCTGTTATTACAGGATTTATGACAGAGTTATCAGTGGCATTTGGTATAATGGACCATTTCGCTAATTCGTCAGATACATTTGGTGAAGCTATTAAAGGATTAATAGATGCTACTGCTCAAAAAATGCAAGCTGATGTAATGGTCAAAATGGCTGGTTCGATTCTTATATTAGCTGGAGCACTTAAAGTTATTTCATCAATTGAACCAGAAAGATTAACTGGAAGTATGACAGCATTGTCTATTTTATTGGGCGAAATGACTGGTGTTTCATTAGCTTTAAGTAACTTTGGTGGAAGCTCAAAAGTAGGTGGATTCATCTCTATGGCTACTTCTATAGTTATATTAGCTGGAGCACTTAAGATAATTTCAACAATAGATACAGATAAGTTATCTACCTCAGTATTTGCATTAACCATTGTTCTTACAGAACTTACTACAGCTATGACAGCTTTAAGCTTCATGGATGGTAAACAGATTAAGAAAGCTTGTAGTGGACTCATTGGCTTCTCTGCTGGTATTGTTATATTATCAGTTGCACTCAAAATGATGGGTGATTTAGATAATATTGGTCAGTCACTTCTTACATTTGGTTTCACATTAGCTGCAATTACAACAGCATTTAAACTTATGCCAAATGGATCTACAGTAATGGCTCAGTCTGTTGGTATTACTATATTAGCAGCTGGTATGCTATTATTAACTCAGTCACTTAAGACAATGGGTGAAATGGATTCTGAGCAAATGCAAGTTGCATTAACTGGTTTAGTAGTGTCTCTTGCTGCTGTAGTAGCATCAATGGAAGCTATTAATCATATGATGGATGAGAAACAAATGATAGCAGCATCAGCAGCATTAGCTACAGCAACTGGTGTTATTGTGGTTCTTGGTGCAACACTCAAAATGCTTGGCGGTATGAGTATGGGTGAAATGGGTGTATCCTTACTTGGTTTCTCAGGTTCATTAATGGTTCTTGCAGTAGCATTAAATGCTATGAAAGGAACTATTGGAGGTGCAGGTGCTTTAATAGTAGCCGCCGGAGCTATGATGTTATTAGTTCCATCATTAAAGTTATTATCTACAATACCATTTGGTACAATGATGTTAACTTTAGTTGGACTAGCAGCAGCAATTGGTTTATTAGCTGGTGCTTCTATATTGTTAGGTCCAGTATTACCAGTAATGGCTGCATTTGCAGGAACATTAGCATTATTTGGAGCTGCTGCGGCTTTAGTAGGTGTTGGTGTCTTGGCATTAGCAACTGGTTTAGCAACATTAGCAGTATCAGGAGTAGCTGGTGCAACTGCATTTGTCAGTGTATTAGCAATAATAATGGGTGCTATACCTATGGTTGTTAATGCTATTGGTTTGTTCTTTAAATCTTTATTAATGGTATATATTGAATTAATTCCATTAATTGTTGAAGCTGTTGCTGCTACTATTACTGCAACACTTAATAAGATAAAGGAACTTACACCATTAATCGGTGAAACTATTCTAGTAGTTGGAAAGACTGTACTGTTAGTATTAAGAGAACTTGTTCCTGATATTATTGAAACTGGATTGGTGTTATTAACTTCATTCTTAACATCAGTTCGAGACCATATAGGTGAAATAGCTCAATTAGGTATCGATATAGTTACTGAATTACTTAATGGTATAGCAATAGGTCTTCCAAATCTTATTGACTCTGCGTTTAATATTATTATATCTTTTATTGATGGCTTAGGTCAGGCGATTGAAGATAATGCAGAAGATATTAGAAACGCCATGATTGGATTCTGTGAGCATCTTTGGAACGCATTCTGTGAGTTCTTTGGAATTCATTCTCCATCTACTAAGATGAATGAGGGTGGTGTAAATCTTATTGAAGGACTTATTGAAGGTATTGGCAGTATGATAGAGTCTGTCAAAACTAAGGTTGGTGAACTTAAAGACGCTGTACTTACAAAGTTAAGTGAGAAGATTGAAGACTTTACAACTAAAGGTCAAGCATTTATGAATAATGTTCGTGATGGTGCTGAAAGTGTTAGAGAGTCTTTAAAATCAAAGATGACAAGTATAGCTACTTCAATGAGAAACAAATTGAATGAAAAATACGAAGAATTTAAGAATGTTGGTTCTAATTTCATGACAGGTCTTAAGAACGGTATTGAATCCATGAGAGATGCTGTTGTTAGTAAAGCATCTGAGATTGGTGGTGCTTTATTAAGTAGACTTAAAGATGCTCTTAAAGAAGCGTCACCTTCTAAGGCAACATTTGAGATGGGTCAATTTGTTGATGTTGGTCTTATCAATGGTATGGATAACCTGAAGAAGAAAGTTGCTAAAGCTGCAGTTGGTGTTGCTAACTTAGTTCTTTCTTCGTTGTCTAATACTATTGATGAAGAGCAAGATAGTATTTATGATATATTTGACATTAGTCCAAGTATTAAACCAGTACTAGATCTCTCAGGAATTCAAAATGGAATTAATGATATTAGTTCTCTCTTAGACATTTCAAAGGCTTCTGAAGCAGTTATAGCTGTAAAGAATAAGTTAACTGGAAAGGATACTTCTGTTGGAACACCTACAGTAGTTAATCAAACGATTAATAACAATTATGATTTCCAGCAGACAAACAATTCTCCTAAGCAGTTAGATACTTATGAGATTTATCGTAATGGTAGAAACTTAATGGAACAATTAAAAGGAGCACAAACATGATTAGATCATTTACAATAACAAATCACTTAGGTAAGAAACTAGTATTAGATTTAGAGAATTATGAATCTAATGGTATCTTAGTTGAGTCAGTATCTGGTTTAGGTCAGGTTGACTCCAAGATAAATCTTAAAAAGATGGCTGGTACTGATTTTTCATCTGTAAATCAAGCTACTTTAAATGATAGAGATATCATATTTAAATTGCAATTAACAGATGGCGATTCAGAAAATGCTCAAAATCTCTTAGATAGTATATTTGTTACTAAGCAGATGGTTACTATTGAAGTACATACTGACCTACGTGATTGTTATTGTACTGGCTTGGTTGAAAAGAACGAACCTGACATGTTTCGTCCTGATAGTATGTGTAACATTACAGTACGTTGTCCAGATCCTTTCTTTTATGATAAGATTTCTCAAACGACAGTCTTCGATGGAATTAAACCATTGTTTTATTTTCCTTTTTCAGACTCAGGAAGTACTGAGCCGGTTGATACTGATGAGGGCACTATTGTGCCTTCTGAAGTTCAATTTGGAGAGATTAGAATTGTAAAAGATCGTTCTGTTTACTATACAGGAGAAGATTCAGTAGGACTTACAATAGAGATTCATGCTCTAGGTCCAGTTAGTGGATTAATAATTTATAATCTTAATACAAATGAACGTATGGGTATAGATGACTCTAAATTAGAAGCAATAACTGGTCATGGTATTATTGAATGCGATACAATTATTATTAATACAACCCAGGGTCAGAAGTCAATGACTTTAATACGTGATGGTGTAAGTATTAATATTATTAATGCTTTACTTAAAACTATTGACTACGATTGGTTTAAGTTAGAATCTGGAGATAATCTATTTACCTATACAGCAGAAACTGGTGAATTTGAAGTTATGCTTAGTATCAAAAACAGAATATTATATAAGTCGGCGGTGTAAATTATGGATATATATGTTTATGACACAAATTTCAAAATGATTGGAGTTTTAGATATTTATTATTCATTATTATGGAATGTTAAATATTGCGGTTACGGTGATTTTACATTAGGTGTACCAGATACCAAAGATATTACAGATCTTCTTAAAGAAGATTATTATTTAGGTATTCCAAATAGTGATAGATTAATGATTATCGAAAAACTAGAGCCAAATACTGACATTATTGACGGTAATTCAATTAAAGTTTCAGGACGTTCTTTGGAATCTATTTTAACTAGACGAATTATTTGGGAACAAACTGTCATATCTGGTAATTTTCAAAACGCTATACATACATTATTAAATAATGAGATAATTACACCAACAATAGCAGAAAGAGAAATAGAGAATTTTATATTTATAGAGTCTAGTGACGAAACCATCACTAATTTAACAATAGATGAAACACAATTTACAGGTGATAGACTTTATGATGTCATAGTTACTTTATGTAATAAGTTTAAGATTGGTTATAAGATTACAATTAATGATCAAAATCAACTTGTATTTATGCTTATAGCTGGTAAAGATCGCTCACCTAATCAAATTGTTAA